>JBGQGR010000149.1:0-7001 GCA_041497495.1 Anaerolineae bacterium
ATCAAGACCGGCCAACCGGCCGAGACATCCGGTGAGGACAATCTCAAGACGATGCGTCTGGTGTATTCGTCGTATGAATCTGCCGCGCGCAATGAAGTGATCAAATTCGCGTGATGCCTGATGTGGATGGCGTAACGTTCGATTCCGCATTTCAGGCCACCCTACCACAGGAACGTTCTCAGAAATCAGTTGATCACCAACAAAGGATTATCCGCATGGCGCAAATAAGCAATATCGAAACTCAATCTCGCCTGGATCCGTTCAAACGATTCGGGCAGCGGCTGCTTAAGATTGACCAGATCGGCGTTCTGGGCGCGCTCTTCATGCTCTAGCTATTGAGTTGAGCGAACGACGCCACGATCTGGTATTCGCTGAGACTCTATCAATAGATACAGACGCTTTGCTCCATGCGTCAAGATCGGACATAGGGATGCTCGATCTATGAGGCTGAGGACGGCTTTTTAGAAAGGCAATTCATTGCGGTGCAAAGAACAACTCCCATGCATGCCAGCATAATCCAAACCATACGATGCTAATTGCTGGAGAAAAAGGAGGTCAAAAGCCGGATCAAAATATAGGTGTTCCAATATTGCGTCGGTTAGCCAATGGGGAAGATATACCGCTTAACTTGCTGTCCAACAAAAACATACATCCAGGAGGAACAAAATGAAAACGCGTTTTCTGATTTTGCTTGTCGTAGCCGCGTTGCTAATTGTGGGCGCTGGCTGCTCCCCCAGTAGTGGTACCCCAGCGGCTCCAGCGGACAAGAAAGGCGTGACCATCGGCTATGCCGCGCCAGCATTGTATGGCGGCCAGCTATTCATTCAGCAGAGCTTGATGGATAACGCTCAGGCGAAGGGCTGGGGCGTGGTTACCACCAATGCCAACGCCGATCCGCAAAAGCAGAACAACGACATCGACTATCTCATTTCGCTCGGCGTGAAAGCCATCGTGACCGTCCCCGAAGACAGCGCCGGCATCTGCACCGCTGCCGAGAAAGCGAAGAAGGCTGGCATCGCCTTCTACACGATCGACCGATCGCCCGCCGGCTGCAAGATCAACATGACCGTCCTATCAGACAACCGTCTGGCGGGTCAACAGGCTGGACAGGTGATGGTGGACGAACTAACTAAGAAGTATGGTTCACCCAAGGGCAAGGTACTGGAAATCACGGGCAATCTTAGCCAGAACGTAGGTCAATTGCGCCGCGATGGTTTCCACGATGTCATCGACAAGAACAAAGACATCACCGTGATTCAAAAGGTCGGTGACTGGGATGCGGCCAAGGGCCAGCAGATCGCGATCGATGTGTTGACCGCGAATCCTGACCTCGACGGCATTTACATCCACTCCGACAACGTCTATGGCCCAGGAACTAAGGCGGCAATGGATCAACTGAGCCGCTTCCACAAACGTGGTGAACAGGGTCACATCATCCTGACAGGCGTCGATGGCGGGCCGTGGATGCTCGAAGCCATTCTCAATGGCATCGCCGATGGCGCCGGTTCACAGCCGGTAAGCGACTTTGGCATCGTAGTCAAATGGGTTGAGGACCAGCTCAATGGCAAAGAGATCAAGGAAGGTGATGTGACGCAGGAAGGCGCGGTCTGGTCACCGGCTCATATCAAGGTGAATGCCGATGGCACAATGGAGCTCTTCTTGGCCACCACCAAGGTTACTGCGGACAACATCAAGAATCCGGCTATCTGGACGAACATGGATAAGTCGTACAAGATGCCGACGCCGACGCCGTAATTTTGTGAATTCGTCCTTAGCCAGCAGAACACCGTTTCTTTTAACGGCTAACGAATTCACTACGTGAAGAACCAGGTTTTGTCTCGTGAGCAGCCCGAAGCACTCATGGCTGCTCGCGGGACGACCAGCCTGCAACTTGTATAGCAAACGAGTGACTCATGAGTGACGCAATTAGCGCCCAGCCGTTTATGGTGGAAATGCGGAAGATTACCAAGGATTTTCCGGGTGTTCGCGCATTGACCGACATTGATTTTCGCCTGCAGCCTGGTGAACTTCGTGGGTTGGTCGGCAAGAATGGCGCAGGCAAATCCACGCTGATGAATGTGCTAACTGGCGTCTACCCGAGCGACTCAGGGGAGATCGTCGTCCGAGGCAAGGCCTACACCCGGATGACGACCACCATTTCCCGGCAGTTGGGGATTGCCTGTGTTCATCAGCATTCACAACTCGTGCCGCCGTTGAGCATTGCTGAGAATGTGTTTTGTGGAAACTTGCCTACGACAAAATTGGGGTTGGTGGATTGGGCGAAGATTCATCGAGAAACCGACGAACGCTTAAAACGACTTGGGCTGGACATCGACGGCTTACGCAAGGTTGAGGGGCTCTCGGTCGCGGAACGCCAGATCATCGAAATCGCCAAAGCACTTTTTGCGGATGCGGAGGTCATCATTCTGGACGAAGCGACCGCGCCACTGCCGAAAAATGAAGTGGAAATGCTCTTTAACTTCGTGCGTCGGCAGCGTGAGCGGGGTGTAGCCTTCATTTATATCTCGCACTATCTCGAAGAAATCTTTGAACTGTGCGACACCGTCACGGTAATGAAGGACGGTCGCAACATTGGCGATTTCAAAGTGGCGGATCTCACTCAACCCGATTTGATCCGGCTCATAAGCGGCTCAGAAGTTGAACTTTTCAAACATGCTGCGCGCACCGTGAACGGAAAAGTGATGCTCAACATTCAAGGCCTGAATCGCCCGGGCGCCTATAACCATCTGGACCTTACCATTCGAAAAGGCGAGATTATCGGTTTAACCGGTCTCGAAGGGTGCGGCAAAGTTGCGTTGGCACGCGGACTCTTTGGGCTGGAGCCGATGGGCGAAGGACAGGTACTGCTGGAGGGCAAACCTTATCGAGCGAGCGATCCCCGCGCGGCTTTGAATCACGGCGTGGCATATCTGCCGCGCGATCGACATGGCTTTGGCATTGTAGGCCTGCGTTCGATCCGTGAGAACATCACCTTGCCCATCATCTCCCGACTCGCTAATCGACTTGGATTCATTGCCACAACCAAAGAAACCGAGCTGGTTTCGCAGTTGATCCGGAAATTGAATGTTAAGACGACCTCCATGAATCAGGCCGTGCAATTTCTCAGCGGTGGCAATCAGCAAAAGGTCGTCTTTGCAAAATTGGCGAGCGTCAATCCCAGGGTATTGTTGTTGGATGAACCCACGCAGGGCGTGGACGTTCAGGCCAAAACCGAAATCTTGAAGATCGTCGATCAACTGTCTCTGGAAGGGGTGGCGGTCGTTGTCATCTCGGAAGAAATTCGGGAATTGCTCGACACCTGCGATCGCATTCTGGTGATGTTTAAGGGTCAAATCGTTGCCGAATTTCAGACTGGCGACCCGGCCACGACGGTCGAGCATATTTTGAATGCTGTGGAAGGAACGGCTCAACCGCGATGAGAATCACTAAAGGCGCCGTGCTGCCCAGGCTGTTCGACAACTTGATCTGGATACTGCTGTTAGCAGCCGTAGCCACGTTTTCGCTCTCCAGCGATCGCTTTTTGACGGCCGATAATCTCACCAATATCCTGATTCATTCGTCCGTATTGGGCATCATGGTTATCGGTCAAAGCTTCACGTTGATTACGGGCAACTTTGATCTCAGTGCGGAATCGAGCCTGGGACTGATTGCCGTAGGCGGCGCATTTCTGCTCACCGCCGCCGGGGAACCCTCAAACGGCAGTGGTCTGCAGTTGAACCCCATCTTGACCATCGTCGTCATGTTGGGCGTGGGTTTAGTGATCGGCTGGATTAACGGCTTTCTGATCACCCACCTCAAGATGAACAATTTCATCGTCACCTTGTCGATGTTGATCATCGTGCGCGGCCTGGCATTCCTGATCACTCAAGGCAAGACTGTCACCAATCTGCCTGAATCGTTCAAGGCGCTAGGACATGAATCGATCGGTCCGTTCCCCATCAGCGTGGTGGTCGTCCTCGTCGCTTTTCTTCTGGCTTACATCGTGACGCGCTATACGCGTTTTGGGCGCGACCTGTATGCCATCGGCGGCAATCGCGACGCGGCGTTGGCGTCCGGCATCGATCCCGACCGCAGGATTCGTCAGGTCTACTTGATCAGCGGGGCGATGGCCGCCTTAGCGGCCTGGATTGAACTGGGGCGACTGGGGGTTGGAGCAACACGCATCGGCGAAGGCATGATCTTTGAGATTCAAGCGGCGGCGGTGATTGGCGGCATCAGCCTGTTTGGCGGGCGCGGCACCATGATTGGAGCGCTGGGTGGCGTGCTGTTGTTGTCGTCAATTGACTCCGGCTTGAACCTGATGAGGGTGTCCGGCTTTGCGATCGATATGGTGCGCGGCATCGTCATTCTCCTGGCAATGTTAATCGATGCTCAAAAGGCGCGTTACAAAGGCCCCTCGACAGCTTCGACAGTGATCGCCACTCAGCTGAAAGCGAGAACTGGATAGATACACCGGCGCGGCCAGTCGCCGGAAGGCAAGCCTTATTATGAGATTCAGCAAGATTATTCCCTTTCTACTTAACAACCTGATCTGGTTCCTGTTGCTGGGCGTCATCATTTTCTTTGGGTTGACGACCGATAACTTTCTGGCGCCGAACAATTTTGCGAACATTCTGTTCAATGCGTCAGTGCTCGGTGTGCTGGTGATCGGTCAGAGCTTCACCCTCTTGACGGGAAATTTCGATCTATCGGCTGAATCGACTCTGGGACTCTGCGGCTTGCTGGGTGTCTGGCTAATCACTAGTGCCGGTGCGCCGCGCTATGGCAGCGGTTGGATGCTGCCGCCAATTCTGTCCATCCTCGTCATTCTTGTGATCGGCATGCTCATCGGCTGGCTGAATGGCGTGTTGATTACCAAACTGAAAGTGAACAACTTTATCGTCACGCTGGCCATGCTGATCACGATCCGCGGCTTGACGTTGCTGATCAACAACGGGCAAACAGCGTACAGCATCTCGGACGAATACAACTGGTTGGGCATGGGCAAGTTAGGTTCGGTGCCCGTGCCTGTGGTAGTCCTGCTGTTGTTCTTCGTCGTGGCCCACATCATCACGACCTACACGCCGTTTGGTCGCGAGCTGTATTCGATTGGGGCCAATCGCAACGCGGCTCTGGCATCTGGCGTCAAACCCGACCGACGCATTATTCAGGTCTATATGATCAGCGGCCTGCTGGCGGCATTCGCGGGCTGGATGTTGTCGGCTCGCCTGACGAACGCCATGAGTTCAATGGGCAAAGGCATGATTTTTGAAGTGTTCGCCGCGGCCGTGATCGGTGGCATCAGCCTGAAAGGCGGCCAGGGGTCGCTCATCGGGGCGCTGGGCGGTGTGTTGCTGCTGACAACGATCGGCGCCGGTCTTAATTTGATGGACGTGTCCGTTTACTGGATCCAGGCCATTCGCGGACTGATCATTTTAGTGGCGATGTTGATCGAGGCCCAAAAAGTGCGTTACATCGCCCCGACCGCCATCGCTTCGCGCACCGCGCCAACGCCGCTGGCAAGCGGTCCGACCTCAGGAGAAACGCATGTCCACTCCAACTGAAGTCCAAGAAAAAGAGCGCCGCGTCAGAGCCGCACTCGATCGGCTGGGGTATCACTCGCTGATCATCACCCGGCGTAGTAACTTCGCCTGGCTGAGCGGCGGGGGCCGGGCTATCCTGTGTTACGGCGAGCCGATCAGCCCGGTGTTCCTGGTGCTGACACCCGACAAGAAATACGCTGTCGGCTACAGCATCGATCTGCTGCGTACTGTGGAGGAGGAATTGATCGGGTTGGAGTACGAACCGATCTCACTGCCGTCTTTCGGGAAAACGCCGCTGGAAGCGGCGCTGGGTGTTGCTCAGGGCAAAGTCGCTGTCGATAGTGCCATGCCCGGCGCAGAAGATATTTACCAGATACTTGTTACGTTGTACGAGCCCTACACACTGGAAGAGATGCAGCGATACAACGCTGCCGCCCAGGCCAGCGGCGCGATCCTCAGCGAGCTGGCTCAGTGGGTAAGACCGGGCATGACCGAGCGCCAGGTTGTCGCCCATGCCTGGGAGTTATATGTGGCGCAGGGCTTTGAGGGTCTCTATATGTTTTTCGGGGCCGATGAACGCATCCAGCGTTATCGGCATGCAGCACCCACCGACAAGCCAATTGAAAAGGCCGTGTTGCTCGCACCCTGTGGCGCTAAGTGGGGACTACACGTACCCAACAGCCGCCTGGTGTATTTTGAAGAACCACCAGCGGACATTCAGCGCCGCTTCAACGCTGTGGCAACGATGCAGGCGGCAATGCTGGCCACCATTCGTCCCGGCGTGAAGCTGACTGCACTGCGTAAATTGCTGATGGAGCTATTCGAGTCAACGGGCTATCCTGAAGAACGCTATGTGCATTTCCATGGCGGACCGATCGGGTATGCCGGCAGCCAGCCAGAGCGTTGCCTTGATCCCGAAGCGGTGGTGACTGCGAACATGGCGTTTACCTGGTATTTCACGGTGGCGGGCGCCAAGAGCGAGGAGTTGATGTTGGTCGATGAGCATGGCGCGAGCCTCAAGTCGGTCGATCCGCAGTGGCCAATGCTTGAGATCGATTACGAAGGTCGGCGAGTGGCTGTGCCAGATATTTTGGTTCGAGCGTAGGGCAAGCCACTCAAATCGGCGGACTGAACTCAATCGGAATTCCAATATTCTAGAAAGGATCATTCATGGCTAACTTGAAATTTGCGGTATTCGGCACCGGCTTCTGGTCGCAATTTCAAATTCCGGCATGGTTTGAAGTCGGCGGCGTCGATTTGGTCGCCGCCTATAACCGCACGGTCTCGAAAGCAGAAGCGATCGCCAAACGGTTTAATGTGCCGCGCGTGTACGGTGACCCGGAAGAACTGCTCAAAAACGAGCAGCTTGATTTCATCGACATTATCACCGAAGTGCCCTTTCATGCACCGCTCGTGTATCTGGCGGCGAAGTATAAGATCCCTGTTATTTGTCAGAAA
>JBGQGR010000150.1:0-6983 GCA_041497495.1 Anaerolineae bacterium
CCACGGGAAACTCGTGCCGTCATTGCCGTGATAAATATACTTGGTGCTGCCCGTCCATTTATCGATGCGCTTGAACACGACCGCGGCATCACTTTTATCGAAGTAATGATCCTCGATCTGGATCGCCACGCGATCGTCTGACGAAACATCTGCACTATTAAATGAATACGCTGGATAGGGACTGAAATCGAGCGAGACGAACCAATCGGGATGATTGATCACCCACGGCGAATCAATGCCCATATGATTCGGCACCATATCACTGGCCAGCCGAAGGCCGCGCCGCAGCGATCGATCACGCAAGTTGTTTAGCGCGTCTTCGCCGCCGAGATCGTCGGCAATGCGATAATCAAACAGCGAATAAGCCGAAGCGACTGCGTCTTGATTGCCCATCATTTGCTTGATGCGCTGCGACGCCTGGCTGCGCTGCCATAAACCGATCAGCCACAGACCGCTGAAGCCCCAACGCGCGAGTTGATCCAGTTCTTCATCAGGAATTTGATCCAAACGATTAATCGCGCGTTGATATTTATTGGAAAGTTGATCGAGCCACACGTAGGCATTCTTGGCGATCAAAACCAGTCGGGGCATCCACTCTCGATCGGGTGTGAAGTGTTCCGGCTCAGCCTCCGCCAATCGATCGCCGCGCAACTTCGCTTCACCGAACATCGGCACACGCATGGGTTGGGTGCCGATAAAGATTATCTTCTCTTCTTCTTTGATCAGATCGAGTCCGCCCAACAATCGATACAAATATTTGCCGAGCACGACGCCCCAGCGCTGCAAGATGAATTCCAACTGCGCTGATAGTGAGTGCGGATTCGCTAAGGCGGGCGCGCGGAGCATGTCGATCAGATTTTGGTTGTCGGGGCCGAACTTGGGTTGAGTCTCAAAGAAGTCACGCAGGCTCGCCAGCATCGGCATATAGGCCGTCTCTTTTTCAAGCGTCGCATCGTCGAAGAGTTCCATAAAGGGCGCGCAGGCGGGATTCATATTGGACAACCACAACATGATCATTTCTTCCAGCGTGTTCTCGCGATTGGCTGGATCGACCAAGTAATCATCGATCGACAGTTCCCGCCGATAGACTTTTATGGGCGGGAACTCATCGGCAAACTTTCGCAAGGCAATAGCCAGCGCCTCTGCGCTGATTTTCTCATGCAGCCACGCCAGTGCCGCTTTCATCACTTGCGGATATTTCTGTTCGCGATACTGCTGCACCACAAAATGCTGCAGCTCGTCGATCAGCCCCAACGCATTGATCTGTCCCGCTTTAACGGCCTGTTCCGGGAAATTCGCCAGATTGCGCTTCTGATTGATCTTCTGTGCAAACGTTCGAGCCGCGAGGAAATTGGCGAAGATCACATTGCCATTCAAGGCAAACAGCGCCTGATCGAATTGATACTTGTCACGCGCGTATCGCGAGACGTGGAATTCCATTTGCGTTGAAGCAGCAGTTGCAGTGCTGCACCGCAGTGTAACTGCGTCGCCAACTTTCATTTTTGTGCCTCTTCGTGGATCATATTCTAACGATCGACTGGTTCTGGTTTGTTATTCAAAACCTTCTCAATGCGATCAACCACATCCGGCGTCAACTTCGCCACGACATCCATCGCTTTCATGTTTTCGACGACTTGCTCTGCGCGCGATGCACCCGTAATCACGGTGCTGACATTCGGATTCTTCGCGCACCACGCAATTGCCATCTGCGCCATGCTGCACCCCAAGTCTTTCGCAATCGGCATCAAGAGTTTTACTTTCTCGATATTGCGCTTGGCTTCTTCTTTTTCAAAATCCTCGCGTAGCCATTCGTAGCCTGGCAAAGAGGCGCGCGTATCTTTAGGCATGCCTTCGTTATATTTGCCTGTCAACAAACCGCTCGCCAGCGGACTCCAGATCGTCGTACCCAAACCGATCTCTTTATACAAGTGCGCGTACTCAATCTCAACGCGCTGTCGCTCGAACATGTTGTACTGCGGTTGCTCCATCGTCGGCGGAATCAAATGTTCCTGCCGCGCGATGGCGTACGCGTGCATGATCTCGTGCGAGTCCCACTCGCTGGTTCCCCAGTAAAACGCCTTGCCTTGCTGAATGACATGCGTCATGGCGCGCACCGTCTCTTCGATCGGCGTATTTCGATCGGGCCGGTGGCAGAAGATCAGATCGACATACTCTAATTGCAGCCGTCGCAGCGATCGATTCACGCCTTCGCTGATGTGCTTGAACGACAGGCCGCGATCGTTCGGGCCTTCGCCGCCCCAGAAAATTTTGGTGGAGATCACCAAGTCCGATCGAGTCCAGCCGGCCCGCTTGAGCACGGCGCCCATCACTTCTTCGGCCTTGCCGTTCGCGTACGCTTCGGCGTTGTCGAAAAAGTTCACGCCCGCATCGTACGCGGTCTTCATGATGTCATACGCCAAGTCTTCGCCATACTGCTGACCGAATGTGACCCACGCGCCAAATGACAGCGTTGAAACTTTGACCCCTGCTTTGCCTAAATGCCGATATTCCATTTTCGCTCCTGGCTACCGTCATTGCGAGGAGCGTAGCGACGAAGCAATCTCCTGATCGACATGGAGATTGCCACGCCGCCTACGGCGGCTCGCAATGACTTAGTTGATTGGATTATAGCATGCTGATCATTTGATCAAGCCGATCAAGATCACGATCGCAAACGTCACGATGATTAACCCCGAACCCCGATTGATCCACTGCGTCGATCGAGCATTCAGCCTTGATCGAAAGATGCCCGTCAGATTGACTAAAAAAAGCCACCAGGTGCATGAACCAGCGAATACGCCCAGTACAATTAGCAAAGCAGAAAAGTCGCCGCTCGTCGCGCTGCCTGCGCCGAATCCGGCAAAGATAGCCATGAAAGAGAAAATCGTCAGCGGATTTGTGAGCGTAAGAAACAACGTTGAGCCATATGCCCCCATAAGTCCGCGACGCCCGTCGGGCGTTGGCATCTCAGCCGGACGCGATCGGAAAGTTTTGAGGCCGAGATACATCAAATACAAACCGCCGATCAAGCGCAGCCATGTTTGTTGATCCGCCACGAATTTCGAGACAACCATCAAGCCCAGCGCTGCGATCGAGCCGATGGTCGCATCCGCCGTCGCCGCACCAATGCCCGACGCAAAGCCGATCGCCCGACCTTGATTCAACGTCCGTTGAATGCACAACACACCGATCGGTCCAACTGGTGCCGCGATAGAAAGCCCTATTCCAAATCCATTCCAAAACAGAGATAAGTCCATGCTTATCGCGCCATGCAAATTGATCGGTGTAGAAAATTTTCATACTCAGATTTGCCTCGAATTATAGCATTTGACAGATACGAACGCATGTTCTATAATCAAGTCGATGGACACCGAAGCCAAACTCGCGCTGATTTCGAATCAGATGCACCTTGAGCCGGCCGAAGACTATCGGGCACCAGCTCAACCGATCGATCTGCTGGCCGCAGCGTATCGAACCGCGCCATGCGGAAGTTCGCCCGCTGATCTGAAGAGCGCCTACGATCAACTGCAAGGCAGCAACGATCAATCACTGGCCAGCAAAAAGAATTCATTAGGCATCCACTCCGCCGCGATGCCGGGCGGCAAGCGCATTGCGTTATTGAAAACATTGTTGACTTCAGCCTGCGAGCGCGATTGCTTCTACTGCCCCTTTCGGGCCGGTCGAAATTTTCGGCGCGCGACTTTCAAGCCCGATGAAATGGCAAAAACTTTCAACGAATTGAATCGCGCCAAGATCGCCGAAGGCTTGTTTCTGAGTTCGGGCATTGCGGGCGGCGGCGTGCGCACGCAAGATCGATTGATCGACACCACCGACATTCTCCGCAACAAGTTGCACTATCGCGGCTATGTGCATTTGAAGATCATGCCCGGCGCCGAACGCGATCAGGTTCTGCGCGCCATGCAGCTCGCCGATCGAATTTCGATCAACCTCGAAGCGCCGAACATCGAGCGCTTGAAACATCTGGCACCTCACAAAATGTTTATTGAAGAACTCTTGCGGCCATTGCAATGGGCTGAAGAGATTCGCCAGACGCAGTCACCGCGATCAACTTGGAGCGGGCGCTGGCCTTCACTCGCCACGCAGTTCGTCGTCGGCGCAGTCGGCGAAAGCGATTTGGAAATTCTCACCACTTCCGCATATCTCATTCAGAAATTGCATCTCGCCCGAACCTACTTCTCGGCTTTCAGCCCAGTCAGTGACACGCCGCTGGAAAATCATCCGGCGGAGAATCCGGTGCGCGAGCATCGACTGTATCAGACTTCTTTCTTGTTGCGCGATTATGGTTTCGATCTGGAAGATATGCCCTTTATGCAAAATGGCTGCCTGCCACTCGATGTCGATCCGAAGATCGCGTGGGCGAAGATGAATCTCAAAGAAACCCCGCTTGAGATCAACCGCGCCGATCGGCGTGAGCTGCTGCGTGTGCCCGGCATCGGCCCGCAAGGCGTCGAAGCGATCTTAAACGCGCGGCGTAAAGGCAAGCTGCTCGATCTGAAAGATTTGAAGTCGATCGGCGTTATCGCCTCACGCGCCGCACCGTTTGTATTGCTGGATGGCAAGCGACCAACTCGGCAATTGAGTTTGTGGTAAGCTTAAACCTGTGAGGTTTTGCCCACTCCGCTGACGCTGCGGGGTGCTTGGCAAAAACCTCGCAGGTTTTTGATCATGCCAACTTACAAACTCCTGCACTTCATCCACGAATCGATCGAGATCATCTTTGATCGGCCACAAACCGTCGAAAAGAAACCAGACTGTCCCAACGGCTTCATCTGGAACGCTAAGGCTTATCGTGTCACAGAAAACTTAGAAGAGTGGCATGATTATCAACGCAAAGGCCGCATGGCAGCCAACATGCGACCGGTCCATGCCGAAGCCGCCGAGACAAAAGGCTCGTGGGGTGTCGGCCGCTTTTACTTTCGAGCGAGAGTAGACACCGAACAGATTTTCGAGTTGTATTACGATCGCGCGCCGAAGGGATCGAAGCAGCGCACAGGCGCATGGTTCTTAGTTGGAGAGATGATCGAAACGTAGGGACGACCCGCTGGGTCGTCTCATTTTTTCATTGGTGGCAGGCCACGCTCGCGGCGTAAGCGTCCCTGATGCTGTCGATTCAAGTGAAGCAACAGGCGCGCGAGCGGCCAACGTTCGCGGCCATACCAATCGACAAATGTCCGCCCGATCGAGCTGATAGCATAACGCAACGCTTGATACGCATCACAAAACGTTACTCGGATCGTACTCTTCCCCAATTGCCGGTAATAGCGGGTGTAGGCCACGGCCATATCAAACAATACTTGGTCCCGCAGCGCGATCGGATCAGTCACCATCGACCGAAGGTAGGCGAGCTGCGGCGGATCGCCTTCGCGCGCATAAGCCCGCCACCACGCCGATCCGAATTTAAGCACGCTTAACGTCGGCACGAATTCGATGCGCTGGCCCGACAGGTGCACACGCCGCATAAAATCTGCATCGACCGCGCGCGCAATCGACTTCAGATCTCGCCAACCGCCGATCTCGGCCGCGACTTCACGACGATGCAACCACGTTGATGAGCGATTCGTGTGCAGATCGTAGTGGACACCGTCGCGCGGCGGCCCGATCGCATCAAATACGCCCCACGGCGCGAGCTGCACACACATGCTGTGCACCAGATCGGCGCCCGTTTGCTCGATGTGTTTGACTGCCGCCGAGAGATGCCAGGGGAACCACAGATCGTCGTGACCCAAATAGGACGCGTATTTGCCACGCGCGCGACGCAGGCCCTCATTATTCGGCGTCGATCCACTCCCGCTGTTAAGCGACAGGTTAATCCAGTTCAGTCGTCGATCGTCGAAAGAAGCCACGACTTCGGCGCTGTCATCGGTGCAGGCATCACCGACGATCCACACTTCAAAGTCAGCCCAAGCCTGATTCAACACACTGCGCAGCGTCAGCGCCAGCGTTCCACGGCTATTGTAAGTTGCAACGATGACAGTGACTAATGGATCGCTTGCCATTGAATACGCCGCTGATGTTTGAGCCTGTCGTTTAGCCTGAAGCGGGATTGACGCGACTATACAAGATATTTAGTTCCTTCAATTGATCGCGCAGTTCGAACGTCAATGCCTCGGCGCGCATACGCCAGCCCCAGTTGCCAGATACGCGGCCGGGAAAGTTCATGCGCGCCTCGCCGCTCAGATCGAGCAGGTCTTGCATCGAAGCCAAACTCATATCGGCGACGGAAGCCCAGGCCGCGCGAATGATTGCCCACGTCAAGCCGAGCTCGTCGGTGTTGAGATACTTGAAGCAAAATTCTCGTTCGCGGGCAGAAGCGGTGGCATACCAGCCGCGAATGGTGTCATTGTCATGCGTGCCGCTATACACAACGCAGTTCTGGCTATAGTGATGCGGCAGAAACGGATTGAGCGGCGATGCGCCATTGAAGGCAAACTGCAAAATTTTCATGCCAGGCAAATTGAACCGATCGCGCAGTTTGATCACATCCGGCGTGATCTCACCCAGGTCTTCGGCGATGATCGGCAGGTCACCCAGCGCATTCTTGATCGCGGTAAAGAAATTTTTGCCAGGCCCCGGAACCCATTTGCCTTTTTCAGCCGTGGGCATTCCGGCGGGCACTGCCCAATAACCGGCAAAGCCGCGAAAGTGATCGAGCCGCACAATATCCACTTGCTGGAAAGTGGCGCGCAATCTTTCTAGCCACCACGCATAACCCGATCGTCGATGCACGGCCCAACGGTATAACGGATTACCCCATAACTGTCCGGTCGGCGAAAAATAATCCGGTGGCACACCGGCCACGACAGTTGGCTGGCCATTGGGATCGAGATAAAACAATTCAGGATGCACCCATACATCCGCGCTGTCGTATGCGACAAAGATCGGCACATCGCCGATTATTTTGATCTGCCGTTCGATCGCATACGCGCGCAGCGCTGACCAGTGAAGATAGAAAAGAAATTGGC
>JBGQGR010000151.1:0-6946 GCA_041497495.1 Anaerolineae bacterium
CGGCGATTTCTACGTTGGGCAAGCCGACGGGTCGCGCCAGGTGCTCAAGTTCGCCGCGAGTGGGGCGGCGCTTGGAAGCTTCAGTCCGGCGGTCGAAAACCGGGGCACGGACTGGATCGACCTCAGGGCAGACCAGTGCACGCTCTTTTACACGTCGGAAGGGAAGTTGATCAAGCGCTTCAACGTCTGCACCAACTCGCAGCTTGCCGACTTCGCGACGTTGCCGATTAGCGGCGTGCCGCCCAACGATGCGGCCTACGCGCTCCGGATCCGCCCGAACCAGGAGGTCCTGGTCGCCACCAGTCAGAAGGTGTTCCGGTTGAACCCATCCGGCGTCATCATCCAGACCTACCCCAAGCCGGCGGGGGAAACCTCGACACTATTCGCGCTCAACCTCGACGCCGATCTGACCTCGTTCTGGACCGCCGGTATTGCCACAGGAAATGTGTACAAGATCGACATCGCAACCGGAGCTATGCTTACCAGCTTCAATGCCAGCATCGTTGGGCCCAGCTTGGCCGGGTTGGCAGTGTTTGGGGAGATCACGGCCGCGCAGCCACAGTTGATCCTCACGCCGACTACGGACACGAAGACGGTGGGGCAGTCGGAGACGCTGACAGCCCAGCTCATCAACTGCCTCGATCCGAGCGTCACCGTGACATTAACGGTGACTGGGGCCAATCCCCAGACGGGCACGGGCACGGCGGTCTGCGACGGGGCACCGGCGACCTTTACTTACACTGGCAACAACGCGGGGACTGACACCGTCGTGGCCAGCGCGACAACCACCCAGCCCCCCAAGAGCCTCACCTCCAACTCCGCAAAGATCATCTGGAATAAGGCCCCGACGAAGCTCACCTACAACGGTGCCACCACCAGTGACTTCGATGACCCCGCCGCGGTGTCAGCGGTCCTGACACAGAGCGACACCAACGCGCCGATTTCCGGAGCGACCGTCTCCTTCACCCTCAGCGGTGACGGGACGTGCTCGGGAACGACCGACGGCACCGGGAAGGCGAGCTGCACGATCACGCCGACCTTGGCAGCCGGCACCTACCCACTGATGGCCACCTTCGCGGGCAACGCGAACTTTCTGGCAAGCAACGTCACGGTCCAGTTCATCGTGACTCTTGAGGAGACGACACTCACTTACACAGGGCCAACCCTGATCGCCAACGGGCAGCCTGTGACACTCTCTGGCGTCCTGAAGGAGGACGGGACCGTGCCAATCGCTGGCCGCATCGTCGCCTTCACACTCGGCACCGGCGCGAGTGCTCAGTCCTGCACTGGCCCTACCAACGCTGCAGGTGTGGCGAGCTGCACCATCAGCGCGGTAGCGCAGCCGCTGGGGCCGGGGACGGTCAAGGCCAGTTTCGCTGGCGACGCCTTCTACCTGCCGTCCTCGGACAGCAAGGCCACGCTCATCTTCGCCTTCCTCGCCAAAGGCTCATTCGTAGTCGGCAACCGAAGCGCCACCGGGGCGGTGACCTTCTGGAGTGACCAATGGGCCAAGTTGAACGCATTAAGTAGCGGCGGCGCGCCGGACAGCTTCAAAGGCTTCGCCGACACTCTGAGCAGTAGCCCGCCGCGCTGCGGCGGGTCTTGGTCCACCCATCCCGGCAACAGCCCTCCGCCACCCGGCGCCCCGCTGCCTACCTTCATGGCAGTGCTCGTGGCTAGCTCGGTCGACAAGTCCGGGAACACCATTTCGGGCAACATTCCTATGATCGTCATTGTCAAGACCAATCCGGGCTATGGGCCCAATCCAGGGCACAACGGGACCGGCACGGTGGTAGCAGTGCTTTGCAAGTAGCAAGTTGCCCGATCACAAGGGTCGGGCGGGAAATGGCTCCCCCGCCCGACCAATTGCTAAGGACCAGGCCTCAGCCTAATTTAGTTTCTGGTGCGAAAGGGGCCGACAGATTCGACGCACATGCGCCAGCAGCGTCCCCAGATTTTGCGCACAGGCCATGGCATGCCGTCATCGAGCGCGACCAGCTCCGTGAAGCCTTTATCAAGCTGGAAACCACAAAATTATTCGACGACGGCGTTTCATACCGGGACAAATTGGTTCGCAAGCATATCCGGCCAACAGTGTACCGGTGAAGTTGTCCGGGGCCGTGGCATCTCACGTTCCACGGCGATCGACGACGTGCAGGTGAAGGAAGTGAAAGTGGTGATCACCGATGAGCAAGATACGGTGATCGAGCAGGGCGCCGCGTCGAATGGCGGGGAGTGGTGGACGTATGTGGCCACGGCCCCCGCGAACGGACGCGCAAAAGTGCTTGCGTCGGCGACGGATTTGCCGGGGCACGTCGCGCAGATGACGAAAGAAAAGTAAACAGGAGACGATAGTTGCTTGACACAATAAGATGCTACACGTATAATCTGCCCATCGACGTTGATAGAGAAGAGTAAGTTCGATCGAATTTGCAGAGAGTCGCCGGTCGGTGCAAGACGATAGTTCGATGAGCCGAAATCCCCTCTTGAGTTGATCGGCGGCACGTCCCGTTATTGAGCGTGAAGAGGTCTCGCGATTTTTTAGAGACGAATCTAGGTGGCACCACGAGCGTCCCTCGTCCTAGCAATGGATGAGGGACGCTTTTTATTTGCACGTCATTGCGAGCGCAGTCCCTAGATGGCACAGCCCTCTAGGGATGTGCCACGAAGCAATCTCACGATCGAAACCGAGATTGCTTCGTCGGCCTGACTGCCTTCTCGCAATGACGTGCGAATGGAGAAAAATGTTTAGCGGAATATTTCCACCATTACCTACACCTTTCAATGAAGACGGTTCACTCGCGCTCGATAAACTTCGATCGAACGTGGAGAAACTCAACACGACCGGCTTATCCGGTTATGTGGCGCTCGGTTCGAACAGCGAGGCGGTTCACGTCACACCCGATGAGGCCTCACAAGTTTTTGTGACCGTCAAGAAAGCCGCAGCGTTTAATAAGATCGTCATCGGCGGGACAGGACAATTCTCGACGCTGGCGACGATCGAGATGACGCAGCGTGCGGCCGATGCCGGTTGTGCGGCGGCGTTGATCATCACGCCGTTCTATTATAAGAACAGCATGACCGCCGATGCGTTGAAGAAGCATTACTTCGCCATCGCCGATCGATCGCCGATTCCGGTGTTGATCTATAACGTCCCGGCGAACACGTCGTTCAACATCGCGCCATCGATCGTCGCGGAGATCGCCCAGCATCCGAATGTGGTCGGCATCAAAGATAGTGCAGGCGACATCAATCAATTGGCGGAGTATGTGAGGCTAACACAGAGCAACCCATCTCCGCTTCGCTACGAGGGCGCTTCGCGGGGGCAAGGGGCAAAAGAATTTGAGGTGCTAAGCGGTAATTACGGCGCAATGCTGCCCGGTCTCACCTTCGGCATCGTCGGTGCTATTCTCGCCATCGCGAATATCGCACCGAATGAATGCGTATCGATCTTCAATTTGTTCAAGACGGGCAAACTTGATGAAGCGGGTGAGCTCCATTTGCGATTGCTGCCGGTCGCGCGCGCTGTCACGAGTCAGTATGGAGTGCCGGGACTGAAAGCGGCGATGGACATGCTGGGCTATGCTGGTGGTGCGCCTCGATCGCCGCTGCTGCCGTTGGGCGCGGAATCGCGATCGGACGTGGAGCGCATGTTAAGAGATGCCAATCTGCTGCGATAATCTGAAAGAGAGTTTGAGAGAAGGTTAGATAGCAAGAAACTCATCCTTCATCCCTCATCCTTCAGGAGGAAACATGCTAGACCTAAATTATATTCGCGAACACACTGCTGAAGTGAAGCAGGCGATGGCGTCACTGTATGCCGACGCGCCGATCGATCAGATTGTGGAACTGGACGCGAAACGCCGAGCGCTGCTCCTGCAAGTCGAAACATTGAAGCAGCAGCGCAACGTCGTCTCGAAAGAGATCGGCAAGATGAAAGACGAAGCCGAGCGCGAAGCCAAGAAAGCCGAGATGCGATCGGTCGGTGAGCAGATCGATCGGTTGGACGCCGAAATCCGCGACGTTGAAAATCGATTGAACGATCTGATGCTCGTCGTGCCGAATATCCCTGATCCATCCGTCCCGATCGGCATGGATGAAAGCGAGAACAAAGTTCTGCGCGTGGTCGGCAATCCGAAGAAGAAGGAAGATTTTGGTTTCGAGCCGAAGCCACATTGGGATTTGGGTCCGGCCTTGAACATCATCGACTTCGAGCGCGGTGTGAAAGTCAGCGGCACGCGCTTCTATATGCTGCTTGGTCTGGGCGCGCGATTGCAGCGGGCGCTGGTCACGTGGATGCTCGATGTGCATATTGGGCAGGGCTACACCGAAGTTTATCCGCCGTATCTCGTCAAGCGCGAAGTCTTGATCGGCACCGGGCAACTGCCGAAGTTTGCCGAGAATCAATACTACGATCAGATCGATGATCTGTGGATGATTCCAACCGCCGAAGTTCCAGTGACGAATATGTATGCCGGTGAAATTCTCGATGGATCTCGCCTGCCGATTAATCACGTAGCCTACACGGCCTGTTTCCGGCGCGAGCAAATGTCGGCGGGACGCGATACGCGCGGTATCAAGCGCGGCCATCAATTTGATAAAGTGGAGATGGTGAAGTTCACTACTCCCGAATCGAGCATGGACGAATTCTACAAGTTGCTCGATAACGCCGAAGAAATTTGCCGCTTGCTGAAGATTCCGCACCGCATTGTTCAAATGGTTACCGGCGATCTATCGTTCACCGCCGCGATCAAAATGGATGTGGAGATGTGGGCGCCCGGTTGTGATGAATGGCTGGAAGTTTCATCGGTGAGCAATTTCAAGGACTTTCAAGCGCGCCGGGCGAACATCAAATTCAAGCGCGATAAAAATTCCAAGGCCGAGTATGTTCATACGCTGAATGGATCGGGCCTGGCTTTGCCGCGAGTGATGATCGCTGTAATGGAGAACTACCAGCAGCCCGATGGATCGATCAAAATTCCAGAGGTCTTGATACCATACATGGGCGGTGTTGAGGTAATCCGATAGATCGTAGGGGCACGCCTGGTGTTTGCACTTTGGGAGACCACGACCCATTCGCTTCGCTCAGGGCGCTTCGCAGGGGTCGCCCCTACGAAAAAATAAAACGCGGAATGATCACGTCGATCATTCCGCGTTTGTGTTCAGCGGGCAATGCTTTTGTAACAACCTTGCAATCCCGATTGAAGCGCAGCTGTGATACGCTAAACTTACGGCTTGACCGTTACGTTCGCATCCAATCGTACCAACTCTACCCAGGTGTTGCCGGGCTTGAGTGGAATCGGTTGACCCTTAGCATCTTTGAAACTGAGCGTGTCCGGTCGAGTGGGGCGGCTCCACTTGCCATCGAATTCTTGGCCGTCCCGGAAAATTTTCACGTTGCCGCCGGGATCGCCCCACAGCTGAATCTGCCAACCGAATAACTTTATTCCGTATTTTGGATACTCCTCTTCAAGGAAGCGCTGATCTGGAGTGTAATTGACGTAGACGACGATCACATTCGCCGCGCTAAGCTGTTGGCCGTTGAGTGCATCGGTATGCGCTGCTCCATCATTCCAGCGTAAATAGCAGCCGCCTAGTGAACTGCAGGTCTTGACACTTGAGTCATATTTCCATTCGACGCTTGAAGAATGAAAGGTCAAACCGATATCTGTTGCCGGTGTACCAGCTGCGATAGACCGTTCGGAAAAGGTGAAGACGGTTAAATCAGGCTTGATGTTCGAACCGCGTTTTTCGGCTGCTTTCCACACTTCAGTTGGATTCACAAATAACGTGTTCCATGATGCAGTCGCTATGTCCATGCGAAAGAACATCGGCGTGCCATCGCCAAAGTCCGGTGAGAAAAAGCGTTGTTCTTGATTAAAATCACTGGGCTTGATATAGAATTCGCGCGTGCCGCCGGACATACCGGAGCAGGCCAGCAGCGATTTGAAGATCGCCGGTAGTTCATCGTCGATGATGCGACAGCTGCGATCGGTGCCAACTCGATCTGGCGTTTTGCCGTAGAAGATCGCACCCCAGCGGGTGATGTCTGGCGCTTCCGTTTCGTGCTCAAAGACCCAATCGGCGTAGCTGGTGCCCGATTGCGGTCGGACGCCGACTTCGTTAGCATTTCCAATGACAATCTCTAATGGGCGTCGATTCAAAACATTGGGGTCAGAAACTTTTTCGCCCGTTAATGGATTGACGTCCGGCGCGAAGGTGGCGACCACGTGTGGATCGACAGTCGGCGCGGCGGTGGGTAAGGGCGTGACTGTCGGCGGTGTCGTAGGTTTGACGATCGGGATGGGCGTGATTGTTGGCCGTAGTGTCGATGGAGCAGGGCCAGGTGATCCGCAGGCGGCCAGCAGAACGATCGGGATCGCCAGCCAAACCGATCGGGTTACCCGCGAAACGAAAGATTTTTTCGACATGATACTCTCCGAGAAGATGAAGAATCGATCAAACATCGAGCAATTATAGCACGGCGATCGCGAAATTTCGTCAGTGTCTATGCGGAATTGTGTCATTGTGTGTGTCGTTAAGTTGACTTGCATTTCCTTAGCAGGTATAATCGACGCGCTATACTGGCAGGACTTGGATTCAATCGAGTGCGAGCACGATCGACTGTATCGTTGCGCGTGTGTTCAATTTATCTATCGCCGAACAGTCTCACGGACTTCACAGACCGGTCAAGGTGAGCGCCTATGGCACTAAAAGGAAACCTGCACGATTTCAGTTTCACGCAGCTGCTGAATCTGATCCATCTCGCGCGCAAGACAGGCACGCTGGCGATTGATGGCAAGAGTAACGCGTCGCGTGTGGCTTTCCGGGAGGGCAAGCTGATTCATGCCCTGTCGACCGGGGCCGAAGGGCGTCTGGTGAATTTACTGATCCGTGCGGGCAAAATTACGGCTGATCAAGGCAAGCAGATACCTGAAAACAAGAC
>JBGQGR010000152.1:0-6939 GCA_041497495.1 Anaerolineae bacterium
AAAGCTGCCAGATAATCTTTCAAGTGCGGCTTATCCGCTTCAACCGGATAAATATTGTGTAGAGTCTGATAGGTAAACACACGCCCGATCACGCTGGCAACTTTCAAGACTGTTTGCTGAGGTGGCAGCAACTGATCGATGCGATGCGTGATCAAACCTTGAACAGCGATCGGAAGGTTTACTAAATCGAGCTGGCCGGCCTCTGCTGTGATTCGACATTCACCCTCAACGATTTCGATCAAGCCGGCTGTTAGCAGCGCAGTCGCTAACTCTTCGCTGAAAAATGGGTGGCCACCGGCTTTTTCATCGATGAAGTCTATCACGGCTTCAGGCACACTCTCGACACCCAGCCACCGGCAGATCAACGTCAAGGTATCTTCTGGCGAAAACGTATCTAGATGAGTCCGCTCAACGCGGGGCCGCTGCAATAACTGCCGGTAT
The DNA here is from genome assembly GCA_041497495.1 of Anaerolineae bacterium. Lineage (GTDB taxonomy): Bacteria > Chloroflexota > Anaerolineae > Fen-1058 > Fen-1058 > JBGQGR01. The sequence continues at coordinate 442 of JBGQGR010000152.1, forward strand.
TCAGGCGGAGCCGGATCCGTCAGGGTGCGAGTTGCAATCAACAGCATGACATGTTTCACCTGCTGGCTGACATCTAACGCTAAGGCCCATGAATCTGCATCGAGCCATTGGGCATCTTCTAAGATCAGGAGTCTCGGCTGCTGCGTGGTTGAGAGCTGGATAATTTTCACCAGGAGCTGGCGCGTCTTTACAGCCCGAACTTCTGGGGTGAACTCCAAGATTTCTTTATTTTCTTGAAAGCCCACGGGGAGCACTGCATTCAATAAAGGCGCTAAGCGCAGCAGGCCTGACTTGGCGGCCAAGAACTTGAGAATTTGTGTTCGCCGTGCAGCTTGATTCCCCAACGTATCGACCGCGAGCAAGCGGCCCAAGATGCCGCGCCAAGCGTTGAAGCCCGTGGTCATCTCAATGGCATCGCCCGTCCCCACGGCAAACGAAATGCCAAGTATCTGAGCTTGTCTAATTGCGTCGAACACCAACCGCGATTTACCGATACCTGCTTCACCCTCAATGACGATCACGCCGCCCGGGCTACCTCGCAGCAAAGCCTGCAAATGATCGGCCAAGAGCATGCGAGATTCCGTCCGGCCAATGAGCGCAGCATCATCGGTTGGCCGATCCCAAGGCTGTTTCAATCCATGTTTTTTTGCCGGGGACAGCGGGCCACTCGCCACAGGCCGCCGGATGGTCACTGGCTCGGTCTTGCCCTTAACTGTTATCGGCGGCATGAGTTCAAACGCTAAATAATTGCGCGCCGCTTGATATGTTTCGGCGTCGCACAGTATATCGCCGGGCGCGGCCACCTGCATGAGCCGCGCCGCCACATTGACCGGATCCCCAATTACCGTATAAGCACGTCGCACTTCACTGCCGATCGTGCCGCAGAACGCGCGCCCGGTTGCAACACCAATGGTACCTCGGATCCCGTAGCGTTGGAGCTCGGACTGTATGGCGATGGCGGCCTGCACACCGCGCCAAGGATCATCTTCGTGAACGAGGGGCGGCAACCCCAGCTCAGCCACCAGCGTGATGCCGCGATCGCTGGCATACAAATTATCGACACTCCCTTCATAGTGATAGAGTGCCGTCTGCACCGCGCGGACAACAACCTGCGCATGTTCCAATCGTTTGGAATGATTCAAGCTCGGCATATTCACAAAGAGGCTGGTCATCAATCGAATCTCCCCCATCCAGCCATTATCGCCTATCGCAAGCGAGGATAGAACCGTACCGGGAATGTACGCCCGAAGGGCTGTCTCCATGATCGGTGCCGGTATCGGCGGGAGTGCCGGGTTAAAACGCAGGAAGGTTCGAACTTCTTTCAAGCGCACTGGTCTGCCTAATGTCGGCGAATAGGCCGCAGACTCAATCTCAGTACCCTTGCTTTTGTCTTTCACCAAAGACCACGCCTGGGGTGATAGCACCACTTCACCCGGTAATGCTTCGCGTTCGGCGATACTCATTTGAACGAGCGTTGGGCCTGCAACAACAAACTGCCAGCGACCATACACTCCACCCAAATGTGCCGTGGATACTTCGCCTGCTCCAATACCCACACGCATAGACAGAACCCGCCCGCCTTCGACTGCCTTATAATCTTCAAGCATGCGTTGAATCGCCAGGCCGCATTGCGCAGCTCGCAGCGTCACCATTTCAAGATCTTCAACCCCGGTAGGCCAGATCGCCAACAGCGCATCGCCCGCAAAGTTGATCACTTCGCCGCCATAAGACATGACGAGTGCCGTCAACTGCCCAAAATATCCGTTCAAAAAGCCGATCAACTTTTCGATCCCGGCAGGGCTGCGTGAAAGGTCTTCTGCTAATGAAGTAAAACCAGATATATCAGCAAAGAGGATCGCCGCAGGAAAATGTTCCACGATCGGCGTCACAAGCGGAGCTGAATCGTATCTCAAACGCCGTGTGACCAAAGAGGGCACGTAGCTAGCTAAGATGCCTAAAGTGTCTGCCATGTCTGAAGTGGGTCGATGAATGCGATCGCGATGTCGAGCTAACCCGGATACTTTGACAATAGAGATTATAGCCTACTCACCCTTGGTTGAGAAATTGGCCAAAGGACGGATTTTCAGAAAAGACCTGATAGAGTTAAAATCAAAACGAGAGGAATCTTCAAATCAACTCAGAGAGGTGGACCATGCCCCGAGTCATTCGCGCTCCACGCGGTACAACCATCACTTGCAAAGGCTGGCAGCAAGAAGCGGTCATGCGCATGTTGATGAACAATCTCGATCCGGATGTGGCCGAGAAGCCAGATGATCTGATCGTGTATGGCGGGCGCGGCCGCGCCGCTCGATCGTGGGAGGCGTATGAGGCGATCATCGCCACGCTGAAAGAACTGGAAGACGATGAGACGCTGCTGGTTCAATCGGGCAAACCGGTCGTCGTGTTCAAATCCCATCGCGATGCACCGCGTGTGTTGATCGCCAATTCGAACATCGTGCCGCATTGGGCCACGCAAGAACAATTCGATCAATACGAGCGCGAAGGCTTGATGGTCTATGGACAAATGACGGCGGGCTCGTGGATCTACATCGGCACGCAGGGAATTTTGCAGGGCACGTATGAAACGCTGGCCGAACTCGCGCGACAACAGAAATGGGAATCGCTCAAAGGAAAATTTGTGTTGACCGCAGGACTCGGCGGTATGGGCGGCGCGCAGCCGTTGGCGATCACGATGAACGGCGGCGTCGGCCTCGTCGTCGAAGTCGATCCGGCGCGCGCGCAGCGTCGCTTGGAAACAAAGTACGTCGATGTCGTCGTCGATACACTTGAAGAAGCGATGACACTGGTCGAGGATGCAAAGGACAACGGGCAAGGACTTTCAGTCGGATTGATTGCGAACGCCGCAGATGTTTTTCCTGAACTCGTCATGCGCGGCATCATGCCGGATGTAGTGACCGATCAAACGCCCGCGCACGATCCGTTGTATTACATGCCGCATGGCATGTCGATCGAAGAAGCGGCAATGTTGAGATCCACTGATCCCGGTGAGTTTACACGCCGATCGATGCACTCGATGGCGCGGCAGGTGCAAGCGATGCTTGATTTTCAAAAGCGCGGATCGATCGTGTTTGATTACGGCAACAATCTGCGCCAGCGCGCGTTCGATGCGGGTGTGAAGAATGCGTTCGATTATCCGGGCTTTGTGCCGGCGTTCATTCGACCGTTGTTCTGCGAAGGCAAAGGGCCGTTTCGCTGGGTGGCGTTGAGCGGCGATGAAAAAGATTTGTACCGAACCGACGAAGCGATCCTGGAATTGTTCCCCGAAGATAAATCATTGGAACGCTGGATCCGCTTGGCGCAGAAGCGCGTGGCGTTTCAAGGCTTGCCCGCGCGAATTTGCTGGCTGGGTTATGGCGAACGCGCGAAAGCGGGCTTGAAGTTCAACGACTTAGTCGCAACGGGCGAAGTCTCTGCGCCGATTGTGATTGGCCGCGATCATCTCGATGCGGGATCGGTCGCTTCGCCGCGACGCGAGACCGAAGCGATGCTCGACGGCTCTGACGCTATCAGTGATTGGCCGATCTTGAATGCGATGATCAACGCGGTCGGCGGCGCGACGTGGGTGAGTTTCCATCACGGCGGCGGAGTGGGAATTGGATACAGTCAACATGCGGGACAAGTCATCGTCGCCGATGGCACGCCCGAAGCGGCTATACGACTTGAAAGAGTTTTAACGACTGATCCCGGCATGGGCGTCGTGCGGCATGCGGATGCAGGTTATCCAGCGGCGATCGAGTTTGCGAAGAAGAGTGGAATTAGGATGCCGATGCTGAAGTAGACTCACCCCCTGACCCCCTCTCCCAACGACTAATGATCGAATATTGTGTCATCATCGTTGTGCAGTCGTTGGGAGAGGGGGAACTTATCGACAGCAATGAAATTTTCAGTCGGGGGTGAGGCAACAAAAGCCCCATCGAAGAATTTTCCTCGACGGGGCTTCATTGATCATTGTTCACACTTGCACCGCACTGCGTTTGGTGCAGTGCAGGTGTTGCAAATTGCTAGCCGATCATTTCACTTTCTGCCAGCCGCTGCCCATACTGCTGCTTGTAATATTTCAGATACTCGCCCGTTTTGATCTTGCGCCACCACCATTCATTTTCGGTATACCATTTGACCGTCGCCTCAAGTTCCTGCTCAAAGGTCGCGCTCTGCTCAAAGCCCAGCGCATGCAGCTTCGACACATCGAGCGAATAGCGTCGATCATGTCCGGGCCGATCGGTCACGCGGCGCAACAATGATTCCGGCTTGTGCATCATCTTCAACAACAGACGGATCACATCGATGTTGTGCTGTTCGTTCTCGCCGCCCAGGTTGTACGTTTCACCGATCATGCCGCGCTGCAAAACCAGATCGATGCCGGAGCAATGATCCAGCACGTATAACCAATCGCGCACTTGCAGGCCGTCGCCATAGATGGGCAGCAGTTGATCTTCGAGCGCGTTGGTGATGAAGAGCGGCAGCAACTTCTCAGGATATTGATACGGGCCATAGGTGTTCGATCCGCGCGTGATTGTTGTCGGCAGTCCAAAGGACACGTGATAGGCATTCACCATCAAATCGGCGCCGGCTTTGCTGGCCGAGTACGGACTGCGCGGATTCAGCAGATCCGTTTCGCACGATGAACCGATCGGGATGTCACCATAGACCTCATCGGTTGAAACTTGATGATAGCGTTCGGCCTGAAAATTTTTGGCCGCTTCAAGCAGGACGTAAGTCCCGTTCACATCGGTCTTCACAAATGCATCGGGCGTGAGCAGCGATCGATCGACGTGGGATTCGGCCGCGAAGTTGACGATCGTATCGATGTGGTGATCGCGCATTGCCGCGGCGACTGATTCAGCATCACAGATGTCGCCTTGAACAAAATGGTAACGCGATCGAAATTTCTCATTGACATCGCGCAGGTTGTCGAGGTTGCCGGCATAGGTGAGCTTATCGAAGACGATCGCATTGAGATTCGAATGGTTCTCCAGAACATACCGGACGTAATTTGAGCCAATGAAGCCCGCACCGCCTGTGATCAATAGGTTCTTCAAGAGTTCTCCTCACTTTGTGTGGATTACTTTGTGGATAAACAGTGGACAATCGTGGATAACACTGTATCAACGTGGAGAATGATACCATGAGCTGTGGAAAGCGAAAAGATACGCGGGGTCAGATCGAATGATCGGGTTCAGCTTTTCGATCCTTAAAGCTTTGATCGTTTTAAGGTTTGCCTATTGCCAAATCGATCAGCATTTGATAGAATGGTGCTTGCGAGTCGGGGATATCAAATTCCTGTCCGACCGTTTCTTAAAAGCAAGCGAGTTCGCCCTAATAAAATTTTTTCTCAACATACTGGCAGCGTCTCATTCCCTCGTTCTGCCAGTTTCTGTCTTTGGTCATCGAACCGTATGCTGCTTCACTTCAATTGAATACTGATCCAGCGTTGGCCCGCGCCGTTGGAGGCAGAGTAATCCCAACACTCCTCTGATCACTAAGATCAGTTGGGGGGAGCGCATCAATATGAAATCCGATCAGATCTGGCAAGCCGCACTCGGTGAACTACAACTGCAAATGACCAAGGCCACGTTTGATACGTGGGTTAAACCGACATCCGTGATTTCGTATGAAGACGGATCGTTTGTCATTGGCGTGCCGAATGCATACGCACAGGATTGGTTGCAAACTCGCTTGCTGTCCACGATCAAGCGCATTCTCACCGGCATCGCCGGCCAGAGCGTTGAAGTAAAATTCATTGTATGGATCAAAGAAGAGGCCGACGAGAGTGTGCCATTACTCGAGGGGCTTGAAGCGGAACCACCGACTTCAAGCCTAGCTTCAAATTCAAATGGCAGCTATGGCAACGGTCGATCGATCGGCGGACTCAATCCACGCTACGTGTTCGATACATTTGTCGTTGGTCCCAGCAACCGATTAGCTCACGCGGCCTGCGTGGCCGTGGCTGAGCGGCCAGCCGCCCAATACAATCCGTTGTTCCTGTACGGTGGCGTGGGCTTGGGCAAGACGCACTTGCTGCACGCTATCGGTCATGAGGGCGTCGCCAAGAATTTGCAAGTGTTGTATGTCTCGTCGGAAGAATTCACCAACGACATGATCAACGCCATCCGCACTCAGAATCAAGCGGCCTTCCGCGACAAGTATCGCACCATCGATGTGCTGTTGATCGACGACATTCAATTCATCGCCGGCAAAGAATCAACGCAGGAAGAATTCTTCCATACGTTCAATACTTTACATGGCAATGGCAAGCAAATCGTCATGACCAGTGATCGACCGCCGAAGTCGATGATTACGCTGGAAGAGCGCTTGCGCAGCCGGTTCGAGTGGGGCCTGATTGCCGATATTCAACAGCCGGATCTGGAAACCCGAACGGCGATCCTGCGCGACAAGGCCGAGCACTTGGCCGCGGTTGTGCCCAGCGAAGTGATTGACTTCATCGCGCGGCAGGTGCAGAGCAACATCCGCGAGTTG
>JBGQGR010000153.1:0-6924 GCA_041497495.1 Anaerolineae bacterium
CATACGTAACGGGCATTATCCTGCCAGTCGATGGCGGCATCACCCAAAGTTATTTGTAATGGAGACCCAGATGAATGGACGAGCCGAATTGATCGAAAAGATCAGTTCGGGACGCGAAGAGCTTGACGATCTACTCCATCAGATCCGCGGCGACCAGAGGTTGCTGACGGTACTGCCGGGCATTTGGTCGATCAAAGATCTACTGGCGCATTTTAGCTGGCGGGCAAATCGCGCGGCCAACTTATACGGAGTCTTATCGCGCGGCGATACTCCGCTGGACGAAGACATCACGCTCGATCAACTTAACGCGCGAGTCTATGCCGAGAATCAAAATCGACCGCTGGATGACGTGCGCCGCGAAGAACACGCAGCCTATCAAGCATTGTTGTCACTGGCCGCCGAAGCGCCAGAAGGCGATCTCTTTGAGCAAAATCGATTTGCTTGGACACAAGACAATCCGTTCGTCTCTTGGAGCATTAACAATACCTATTCACATGATGAAGAACATATTGGAGATGTACAAGGATGGCTGAAGGCAGACAGGTAACAGCCAATTTACAAAAACGCCTCGCCGAACTGCGCGAACAAATCAATTTCCATTCCCATCGGTATCACGTGCTCGACGATCCAATCATCAGCGATGCTGAATACGATCGCTTGCTAAGAGAACTGATCCAGATCGAAACCGAGCATCCCGACTGGATCACACCGGATTCACCAACGCAGCGCGTCGGCGCGCAAGTCAGTGAAAAATTTCCAAAAGTTCCTCACCCTGCGCCGATTTTGTCATTGGCGAATGCATTCAACGGCGATGATGTTCGAAGTTGGTATACGCGCATCTCGAAGTTGATTCCCGCAGGCCGCAAAATTGCCTTCGTCGTCGAACCAAAGATCGATGGCCTTACCGTTATCTTGCATTATCGCAATAGCGTCTTCGCGCAAGGCGCAACGCGCGGCGATGGATCGATCGGTGAAGACATCACGCCGAATTTGCGGACCGTACGAAGTGTGCCGCTCAAGATTCCGGTGGCAGACAGCAAGTCGGGCTCCCACGCCCGAATCAGCGGCGGCATGGGAGCCGCCACTGCCAATATTCCAAAACGATTAGTCGTGCGCGGCGAAGCATTCATCGAAACTAAAGATTTTGAAAAGATGAACAAGCAGATCGAGAAAGCAGGCGGCAAGACTTTCGCCAACCCGCGCAATGCGGGTGCAGGCTTCTTGCGCCAACTCGATCCGAGCATCACGGCGAAAAGGCCGATCAATTTGCTGTGCTACGCCATTGTCGATGCGGATGGGCCAACGCCTCGATCGCAATGGGAACTTTTAGAATATCTGAGCGCAATCGGTTTTCCAGTGACAGACATTGCGAAGAAATTCGATTCGCTTGATAAAGCGATCGCGTATTGCGAAACATGGATCGATAAGCGCGACAAGTTATCATTCGAAGCGGATGGCATGGTGATCAAGATCGACGATCTTGATTTGCAACAAGAACTCGGTTTCGTCGGCAAAGATCCGCGCGGCGCCATCGCCTTAAAGTTCCCTGCGCGCGAAGCGACAACCAAACTGATCGATATCGGCGTTAACATTGGCCGCACAGGCGTGATGGCGCCGTATGCGATCCTTGAAGCAGTCAATGTCGGCGGCGTCACGATCGAGCGGGCGACCTTACACAACTTCAACGACATCGCGCGTAAAGATATTCGCATCGGCGATCGCGTCATCGTCAAACGATCCGGCGATGTGATTCCGTATGTCTCCGGCCCGGTCGCGGTTGTGCGCACCGGCAAAGAGAAAAAGATCGAGCCGCCGAAGAAGTGTCCGTTTTGTGATACGCCAATAGTCCGGCGCGAGGGCGAAGTGGCGATCTATTGTCCCAATCGCGATTGTCCCGGCAAACTCGATCGAGCCGTGCAGTTCTTTGTGGCCGTGATGGACATCGAAGGGCTGGGCGAGAAGATCGCTTCGCAGTTGATCGAAGTAGGTTTAGTTGAAAACGTCGCCGACATTTATTCGATCAAGCGCGATCAGCTTTTGCAGTTGGAAAAATTCGCCGACAAAAAAACCGATAACTTACTGCAATCGATCGAGAATTCCAAAACCCAACCTCTTGATCGCTTGATCGCGGCGTTGGGCATCCCGCATGTTGGCGGCACAGTCGCCGAATCGCTCGCCGCGCATTTCGGATCGATCGATGAATTCATGAAAGCGACTGAAGAAAAATTGACGGAGATTGAAGGCATCGGTCCGACGATCGCCGCGAGCATCGTCGAATGGACGCAGCGCAAAACCAACCGGGACTTGATCGCGCGCTTGAAGAAGGCCGGCCTCAATCCAAAGATCGATCGAGCCACACTCAAACCTTCGGGCGGCAAACTGAGCGGAAAAACATTCGTCATCACCGGCACGCTCTCGAAGCCGCGCGACGAGATCGCATCGATGATCAAATCGGCCGGCGGCAAAGTGATCGATAGCGTCAGCCAGAAAACCGATTACGTCGTCGTCGGCGATTCGGCTGGCAGCAAATATGCGAAAGCGCAAGAGTTGGGCGTGGCGATCTTGGATGAAGCGGCGTTGATGAAATTGCTGAAAGGCTAACCGTCATTGCGAGCGAAGGCGGCACCTGCACCACACTGCGTACTTGTGCAGTGCAGGTGAGCAATCTCATCGACAACCTACGAGATTGCTTCGTCGTGCTACGCACTCCTCGCAATGACGTACAACTCGTTGATTCACCCCTCATCCCTCCGCCTTCCTCCTTTCTTTGACTTCCCCGACGCGCGATGATACACTCCGCGCGTCAATTTTTTTGTCGGGGGCATCAGCATGGATTCGATTGAGGCGCGCATCCAATTTTGGCGGGAGCGAGTCGATCGAACGCGCGCGGACGACGCCTACGTTTATCAAATACCGATCGAATCGATCGACGGCGCGTACGTTAGCGTCCGCGGCCAGCGCATGTTGATGCTGGCTTCATACAGTTACCTCGGTTTGCTGGGACATCCAGAAATTACGCAGGCAGCGCAAACTGCCGCGCAAAAATACGGCACCGGCACGCACGGCGTCCGATTGTTGGCCGGCACACTCGATCTACATCGCGAACTTGAACAAACCATCGCGCGCTTTAAACAAACCGCCGACGCCGTCGTTTTTTCTAGCGGCTATGTGACAAATTTGACGGCCATCGCCACGCTGCTGGGCCGCAATGATGTTGTCATCTGCGACAAACTCGATCACGCCAGCATCGTCGATGGCTGCCTGTTAAGCGGCGCAAAGTTATTGCGCTTCAAGCACAACGATCCAAATGATTTGGAACGCCAGCTCCAAGTGGCCGGTGATCGATCGAAACTGGTCATCGTCGATGCAGTCTTCAGCATGGATGGCGACATCGCGCCGCTGCCTGAGATCAGCCGATTGTGCAAGCAGTACAATGGCTGGCTAATGGTGGACGAAGCTCACTCGATCGGGTTGCTCGGCTCGACGGGGCACGGCATCGAAGAACATTTCAATCTGCCGCCGGACACGATCGATATCAAGATGGGCACGCTGTCGAAAACAATTCCCAGCGTTGGCGGTTATATCGCCGGATCAAAAGATTTGATCAATTACCTGCAGCATGTTGCGCATGCCTACGTTTTTTCAGCGGCGCTGCCGCCCGCGCAAACTGCCGCGGCCAAATGCGCTTTCGAAATCATCGAGCGCGAACCTGAGCGCGTACGGCGCGCGCAAGCCAACGGGCACATGCTGCGCACCGGATTGAACTCGCTCGGCTTTGACACACTGCACAGCACCACGGCGATCGTGCCGCTCATGACGCGCCATGAAGATCGCGCCTTGCACATGGCCGCACTCTGCCAACAGCGCGGTTATTTTGTCTTGCCGGTCATCGCGCCGGCGGTGGCCGCCGAGCTCAGTCGCTTGCGCGTCACCGTCACCTCGGCACATTCGGCCAGCGACATCGAGCAGGCGTTGGATATTTTCAAGCAGACGGGCAAAGAGTTGGGAGTAATCTAGAGACCAAGCGTCATTGCGACCCTGAGCATAGCGAAGGAGAAGCAATCTCTTGATCGATTACGAGATTGCTTTGTCGTCCTTCGGACTCCTCGCAATGACGGAAAGAATAACCATGAACAAAGTCATCATCAAAGCCAATCGCGAGAGACCGATCAAGCAGCATCACCCATGGATTTTTTCCGGCGCGATCGATCGGATTGATGCCTCGATCGCCGATGGCGATATTGCGGACATCGTTTCAGCGCAGGGCGAATTCCTCGCGCGCGGATATGTGAATCGTCGATCGCAGATTACTGCCCGATTGTTAACCTGGGACGAAGCGGAATCGATCGATCAAGACTTTTGGGTTCGGCGCTTAACCCGATCGATCTCGGCTCGCCCGACGATCCCGGCGCGCCGATTGGTCAACGCCGAGGCTGATGGCCTGCCCGGCCTGATCGTCGATCAATACAACGAATTCAGCGTGGCACAATTTCTGACACTGGGAATGGATCATCACAAGCAGCAAATTGCCGAGGCTCTTAACGGCCTACTCAACCCAACGGGTTTGTATGAGCGCAGCGACGTCGACGTCCGCGAAAAAGAAGGGCTTGAGCAAGTTACTGGATTACTGCGCGGCGTTGAGCCGCCGGACAAAATGGAAATTGATGAGAATGGTTTGCATTTTTGGATCGATGTGAAGCGCGGCCACAAAACGGGCTGGTATCACGATCAGCGCGACAACCGATGCAAGATTCAAGCGTACTGCCAAAATGCCGAAGTGTTAAATCTTTTTTCGTTTACTGGCGGCTTCTCAGTCGCAGCTTTAGTGGCCGGAGCGAAATCGGTGATCAATGTTGATTCATCGGCCGCTGCGCTTGCCCTGGCGAGAGAGAACTATCGGCTGAACGGGCTGGCCCTAAATGATCAGGACTTCAGCGAAGCCGATGTGTTCTCTTATTTGAGAAAACTTCGCGCCGAACATCGATCGTTCGATGTCATTATCGCCGACCCGCCGAAGCTGGCTCAATCGCATTCGCAACTGGAAAAAGCGACGCGCGCATATAAAGACCTGAATCTCATCTCGATGCAGCTGCTCAAGCCGGGCGGCACCTTGATCACCTTCTCGTGCTCCGGCCTCGTCTCACCCGATCTGTTCCAGAAGATCCTCTTCGGCGCATCGATCGATGCCGGCCGCGATGTGCAGATCGTCGAGAAGTTGTCGCAAGCGGGCGATCACCCAATCTTGCTGAGTTTTCCAGAGTCGGAGTATTTGAAGGGATTAGTATGCCGCGTGATATAAGCAAACATTGGGACGTGGGTGTTACCGGCACAGTTGTGCGTGATAGAAAGGTCTTATTTGTCCAACGCAACTACGAACCGAACAAAGGCACTTGGACTTTGCCCGGCGGCTATGCCGAGCACACCGAAACGCTCGATGAAGCCGTCAAGCGCGAACTGAAAGAAGAGACCGGGATCGAGATTGATGTGAAAGGCGTGGTGGGAGTGCGAACACGTTACGGAGAAAATGGCGGTGCGGTGCTGGTGATCTTTCGCGCCGAATTTCGATCGGGCGAGCCGCGCGCCGATATGTACGAGATCAGCGCGGCGGAATTCTTCGATGCCGATCAGATCGCTAAACTCCAGCCAGTGTTTCCATTATCGAGAGAGGTTGGCCTGCGCGTTTTGGAAAGTGATTCAGATGGCTTGATTGAGCGGGAGATTCCATCGAGTTCGAATCCGATCAAGTGGAAAGCGTTTACGATCTGACTCGTTATTGCGAGGCGTGTTTTTTACGCCGAAGCAATCTCAGTTGATTGTCATGGAGATTGCTTCGCTCTGCTCGCAATGACGTTGCGCTCTTGGCGCCTCACCCGTTAATTAAGTTTTCATAATCGCCAGGGGTATCCATATCATGCAGGACGCTATCCGAATCCACTTCGACATAGCGAATGCGATCCGCACGCGATCGAACGAAGTCGCGCAGAGTGGCCGTCGACGGCAAGGCCAGCACATCAGCCCACAGCGATCGATCGACCAGAATTGGATGCGCGCGTCGATTTTGAAACGAGGGAATAATCAGAGCGTGCGGCGCATACGCTGCGACGATTCGCTGCACCATATCGCGCTGAATACGCGGTTGATCGCCCAGCACAATCAACGCCGCTTGGATTTTCTCCGACAGCGCACGCAAGCCCGCTTGGATTGAGACGATCATCTCCGATCGATCGTAATCGGAATTAAAGACGCAACGCACTGGGTTATTTGCCAGCAGCGCAGCGATCTCTTCATGCTCGTGGCCAGTGACGACCACGACTTCGCTTAAATTGCACGCCGTGACTTCAGTGACGATCGATTCAATCACGGTCGATCGACCGAATGGCAGCAACATTTTGTTCTGCCCCATGCGCTTCGATTGTCCGGCGGCGAGGATAATAGCGGCGATCATGGTGGAATGATTTCAGTGACGGCAGTGGGATGCCGCCACTATACTTTTTGATCTTGCTCAAAACCTGCGCATTGAATCACCGGTAGACGCGGATATTTTGAGAAGCGTTGATCGGTTTCAGATAACTGACACATATAGAATACACTGCCCCGCGTGTTGGAGCCTACACGGCTATGAACGCAATTCTTGCACAGTCCAACTCGGTCGCGTGGATCGATCGGGCCAGAAGATCGATCGGCATTAACGGGATCACTCATCACGTTTCATTATAGCTCGAAAGCGAGGCTTCAGCTTAAACGATCCGGCTAAAGCCTCGAATCTCAATCGTCGAAAAAATCTTTCATTACTTGATCGAAACTAATTCGACTTCGAAAATCAACGCGGCATTTGGCGGAATCGAACTGCCCGCGCCCTGCGCGCCGTAGCCCAATTCAGAGGGGATCGTTAGACGACGGTGACCGCCGACTTGCATACCGACG
>JBGQGR010000154.1:0-6918 GCA_041497495.1 Anaerolineae bacterium
ACAGTCAGCGGCGGGATAGGCAATCAAGCGAATGCGCTTGGCGCTACCGTCGGCGGCGGCGCAGGCAATCAAGCGAATGAGTTTGCCGCCACGGTCGGCGGCGGCGCGGGCAATCAAGCGAATGGAGATTATGCCACGGTCGGCGGGGGCTCGGGCAACAACGCCAGCAATTATTACGCCACCGTCAGCGGGGGCTGGGACAACATCGCCAGCGGCATAGGCGCGTTTGTTGGCGGCGGCGGGACTGACGGAAGTAATTTTACGGACAATCAAGCCATCGGCGGTGCGTCAACAATTGGCGGAGGAATGGGCAACACCGCCAGCGGCTACCACGCCACCGTCCCCGGCGGCGACCTCAACAGTGCGACGATGACCAGCACGCTTGCCGCCGGTCATCGCGCCAAAGCCAATCATCAGGGCGCGTTCGTCTGGGCCGATTCGACCGACGCAGATTTCGCTTCAACAGCAGATAATCAATTCTTGATCCGTGCGAATGGTGGTGTGGGCATCAACACGAACAGCCCGGCCACGGCGTTAAGTGTGGTGTATCCGGGTGGCAGCACGCCAATCCAAATTGGGACCGCGAATTGTCTCTCTCAAAACTCTGGCATCACTTTCTCTTCGACCATCGGCGCTTGCAACAATTACTCCCTGTTGGGCGATGGAATCAATACCATAATCAATCGCGCGGCAGGCGGCAGTCTTGCTTTTCGCGAGGGAAATGCTGATCAGATGCTGATTGACTCGGGCGGCCTGGTCTCGATCTACAACCTCGGCAGTGGCGGTAACAATCTCTGTATCAATGGAAGCCAGATTTCGAACTGCTCGTCGAGCCTGCGCTACAAGACCAACCTTGCCGATCTCACCCTCGGACTTGAGACGATCGCCAAACTACGTCCGATCACCTTCAATTGGAAAGCCGACGGACAACCCGATCTAGGTCTCGTCGCAGAAGAAGTGAACCAAGTGACGTCGTTATTGACGACCTACTACAAAGGGCAGATCGAAGGCGTGAAGTATGATCGCCTCACGGCAATTCTGGTTAAGGGCATTCAAGAACAGCAAGTGCAGATTGCCAGTCTCCAATCACAGAACGCACAGCAGCAGACTCGACTGGATTCACTCGATGCGCGGTTGATTACACTCGAACAGGCGAACCCGAGTGTTGCTTCATCAGCCTCATCACTCGCCTTGAATCTGCCTGCGCTTACTGCGGCGCTAGCGATCGGCCTTGTCATCGGACGACGCAAACACCATTGATTCGCGGCGCCATAGCTGACAAGACATGCAACGTACTTTCCACCGCGCGGCGCATTTGTTTAACTGTTCGATCGGCTGAACTCGCGCTCGCGCGGTGCAAGTGACCGAACCAGCCTCTCCGCTAAGCGGCTATGATTTGTCGTGGTACACCATCGATGGCGGCGGCGCAACATTCAGCACCGGCGGATCGTATTCGCTCGGCGGCACGATCGGTCAGCCGGACGCCGGAGTCTTAAACGGCGGATCGTATCAACTCAATAGCGGCTTCTGGGGCGGCGCGTCGATCAATTACAACATCTATCTGCCGCTGGCGTTGAAGAACGCATA
This sequence comes from Anaerolineae bacterium, assembly GCA_041497495.1. Taxonomy (GTDB): domain Bacteria; phylum Chloroflexota; class Anaerolineae; order Fen-1058; family Fen-1058; genus JBGQGR01. The sequence goes on from JBGQGR010000154.1 coordinate 1,588, forward strand.
GCCATGAAAAGACCTGCGAGGTTTTCAAAACCTCGCAGGTCTCGCAGTGAGAGCCGTCGAATGATCTCTGATCATCCGGCGGCTGTTTTGTTTTCACGCGACGCTCATCGACCGCAGTGGGGGGCTGAATTCAGCGGGCTGGCAAAACCGATCGGGGCTACCCACGTCCGCATGATTACGGTATAATCTGCCGAGTTATAAATCGACCGACTATTTCATCGGGGGAGACATGTCTAGTTCAGCGCATGCCATGATTTGTCCGAATTGTAGCGGGCAAGTGGAGTTCGCCGAAGGGCAGTATCAAGTCAACTGTAAATTCTGCGGCACACTTGTCGAGCGTGAGCGGCCGCCTGAGCCGCAAAAGATTGTGATTCAAACGCCGACCTTCACACCCACCACATACATTGATGTTTCGAGAAGCTCGCGCGCCGGGTTGTGGGTTGGCCTGATTATCGTCGTCGTGACATTCGCCATCATTGGCCTCGTCTTTGCCGCGGTGGGCGGATCGGGTGGTGCGGGCCTATTTAACTCTGCGTATGCGACGAGCAGCGGAATTCTGACCTCGGGCGGCGATGGTCAACTGCCGGACTTAGTGCTGCTGATCCATGACAACAACAGTGACAAGAGCGGCTTATTGTACACCAGCGCCAATCAAAAGAAAATGTTATGGCAGAATACTGATTTTGATAAAGACACCTATAGTGCGGCCATGACTTCGAATTCGACCATGGTCTATGCTGCTAACAAATCGAAATTGTTGGCCTACAACCGCGCGGATGGCAAAGCAGCCTGGCAAGCCCAACTCTCGGATGTACCGGTCTGCAATACTTGTGTTCAAGCGATCGGTCCGGCGGTGATCACCTTAGCCAAGGACGGTTCGCTGCAAGCGTTTGATGCGCAATGGGGCAGCCCCTTATGGAGTTGGCGGCTCAACTCGACGCCGCGTCAGCTGATCAGCATGGCCAATCAGGTGGCGGTCATGGATGAGGAAGGCAGTGATACTCACCTTTCATTTTTCGATGTGAGCACCGGCAAAGAAGTGCACCGCTTATCACCGAAATGCGTCGACACCAAGAACAACGAATCGGATACGTTAGCCCTATCTAGCTCCTATATTTTCGTTGATCCGGCCGATCAATCGCTGTATATGTTTTATGGATCATTTGCAACTTGTGTGCAGCGTTGGAATTCAACTTCAGGCAAGATGATATGGTCAACTGCTGTAAAGAGTAGTTTTTCCTTTGACTTCGGAGCTTATCCCCTTCAGACGGCTGATGCAATGTACTTCAACCTCGACCATGGCATCGTCGCACTCGATAAACAATCCGGCACGCTGCAACCTTTAGTCAACAATCAAGATTACGATATTTTGCCCTTAGCCGTCAAAGAATCGACGATGATCATTCGTGCCAAGCGGCAGCGCGGCAGCACCCGTTTTGAATTGTGGGGCTTTGATCTGACATCGCGCCAGGTGACCTGGCAGCTGCCGTTCGATAATTCCGCCGAACCGTTCGAAGAGCCGAACAAAATGGCCGGACTGATCGACAACACCAGTCCCGGCTTTGATGCGCATTTAACTTCAAGCGGCTTATCGGTCATTGTCGCACAAGCGCAGCCGAATAAATTGACTGTGCAAGCGTTGAATCCCCAGAGTGGCAAAACCATTGGCGATCAGAAGTCGATCGGGTTGAATGCAACCGGCGATTTCTACGAGGTACCGAACGTGATCGGTTGGTACACTGATATCGGCTACTTCGTGATCGATGCGCGGATGGATATCATCAATATGGCGACCGGCGACATCTTGATGCAATGGTGATTTGGAGAAAAGAACTTGGAGGTTAGATGTTGGATCTGAAGACTGAAGCATATGCCTTGAAAGATCAGCTCATCGAATGGCGGCGCGATTTTCATCGCCATCCTGAATTGGGCTTTCAAGAAGTTCGAACGTCAGGCATTGTGGCGAAGCATTTGTCCGATCTGGGCATGGAAGTGCAGACGGACATCGGCATCACGGGCGTGATCGGTATTCTCGATGGAGCCAAGCCCGGCCCGATCGTAATGCTGCGCTTCGATATGGATGCGCTGCCGATCCGCGAAGAGAATCACACCGATTATCTGTCGCAGAATCCCGGTGTGATGCATGCCTGCGGCCATGATGCGCACACCTCGATCGGCATGGGAATTGCGAAGTTGATGGCGAACCATCGCCACGAAATTTCTGGAACGATCAAGTTTGTATTTCAGCCTGCCGAAGAAGGCGCAGGCGGCGCGCTGGCGATGATCAAAGATGGCGCGCTCGAAAGCCCGAAACCTGAAATCGCCATGGGCTTGCATGTTTGGAATTCAGCGCGCACCGGTCTGGCGCTCGTTGGCTCAGGCGGCGTGATGGCGGCCGCCGATATTTTCACGATCAAAGTTCAAGGCAAAGGTGGTCACGCGGCTCAACCGAATTTGTGCGTTGACGCAGTGCTGATCGCAGCCGAGATTGTGAATAGTTTGCAAACTGTTGTCGCCCGCAATGTGAGTCCACGGCAAACAGCGGTCGTAACGGTAGGTACTTTGCATGCCGGCACTGCCTTCAACATTACAGCTGACACGGCAGAGATGTTGGGCACGATTCGCACATTTGATCCGGCTGTGCGTGAATTGATCGTGCGGCGAGTGACGGAGATTGTTGAGCACACTGCGCGCGCAATGGGCGGCTCAGCCTCGATCGAGATCAAAGCGATCTCGCCCACGACCGTGAACGATGATCGCGTGGCGAGTTTAGTGCGGGAGACAGCGATCGATGTGTTGGGCGAAGAGAATGTATCCGCCGATCAATTCACGATGGGCGCGGAAGACATGAGCGAGTTTCTCAATCGCGTGCCGGGCTGCTTCTTCTTCATTGGCTCGGCCAATGAACAGAAAGGATTTACTGCGCCGCATCACAATCCGCATTTTGATATCGACGAAGATGTCTTGCCGATGGGCGCGGCGGTGTTGGCGACGGCGGCCGTGAAATATTTGAATGGTAAGTAGCGGCGGGGTTACCTCGCCCGAATATTTGTTGAATGGAGAAAAGTAATTGAACCTAAAATTTGATGAACTCAAGAAGCGCTTAATGGAGGTCAACGATATCAATTCGGCGGCGAATGTGCTGAATTGGGATCAATTAACGTACATGCCGCCCGGTGGGGCACCCGCGCGTGGTCGGCAGTTGGCGGCATTGTCGCGCATTGCGCACGAAAAATTTGTCGATCCGGCGATCGGCAAGCTGCTTGACGATCTTCGCTCGTATGAAGAGAGCCTGTCTTACGATTCGGATGAGCCGAGCTTAATCCGCGTGGCGCGCCGCGAGTACGAGAAGTCGATCAAAGTTCCGTCGGAGTTTATTGCGGAACTGAATCAGCACAGCACGGCCTCTTATCAAGCCTGGGTTGCCGCTCGACCCGCGAATGACTTTCCCCAAGTTCTGCCGTATCTGGAAAAGACTTTGGATTACAGTCGTCGCTTAGCGAACTATTTCCCGGGCTATACGCACATTGCCGATCCGCTGATCGATTATTCCGATCACAGCATGACGGTGGCGATTATCCGCCCGCTGTTCGCACACTTACGGGAGCAGCTAGTCCCGATCGTGCAGGCGATCACCGATCAAGCCCCGGCCGATGACGCTTGCTTGCATCAATCGTTCCTTGAAGATCAGCAGCTCGCCTTCGGCACGGACTTGATTAAAGCGATCGGGTACGATTTCCAGCGCGGCCATGTCGATCGGACACTGCATCCATTCATGACCAAGTTCTCGCTGGGCGACGTCCGCATCACGACGCGTTTCGATAAAAATTTCTTTGGCGATACGGCTTTTAGCATGCTGCACGAAGCCGGCCACGCCTTATACGAGCAGGGCATTCGGATGGAATTTGAAGGCACGCCATTGGCCGGCGGCATATCATCGGGTGTGCACGAAAGTCAATCGAGGTTATGGGAAAATCTGGTCGGGCGCAGCCGCAGTTTCTGGGAGTTCTTCTATCCCAAAGCGCAAGCTGCATTCCCCGCGCAATTCAAAAATATTTCGCTCGATCAATTCTATCGGGCGATCAACACCGTGCGCCGATCGCTCATTCGCACCGAATCGGACGAGGTGACTTACAACCTGCATGTGATGATCCGCTTCGATCTTGAAGTCGATCTGTTGGAGGGCCGCTTGGCGGTGCGCGATCTGGCCGAGGCTTGGCGCGAGCGCTATCGAACCGATATGGGTCTTGCGCCGAAAGACGATAAAGACGGCGTGCTGCAAGATGTGCATTGGTATGGCGGCACGATCGGCGGCTCGTTTCAGGGTTACACGCTGGGCAACATCATGGGCGCGCAGTTCTTTACCGCAGCCAATCAGGCGCAGCCCGCACTGCAAAGTGACATCGCCCACGGACAATTTGCCGATCTGTTGACTTGGCTGCGAGAAAACATTTACCAGTATGGCCGCAAGTTTACGGCGACAGAAATTGTGCAGCGAGTGACGGGCGGGCCATTGAAGATCGATCCGTACATCAAATACTTGCGAACGAAATACGGCGAGTTGTATAAACTCTAATTCACCTTGCGCGCCGTCATTGCGAGCAAAGCGAAGCAATCTTGTCGACACTAGTGGAGATTGCTTCGTCGCAAATAACGCTCCTCGCAATGACGTCTGAACTGCGTCAGGTGAGTCTCTAAATCTAATAGGGGATGCGATCGATGGTGAACGAAACTTGGCTGCGCCGGAAAGGGCGCATCGGACAACTCAAAGCATTAGGCGTGTTGATCATTATTGTTAGCGGCATTGCGCTGGTGGCAATGGGCGATAGTCTGGCCACGGTCATGAATAACTCAGCCGAGCCGCAGCCGATTTTGCTGGATCGAGTGGTGAATGGCGAGATTGGCCCGAGCCGATTTGTCGCCGTGTCCGGTACAGCACAGTATCAAAGCGGCTACATTCGCACGAACGATAACGTCGAAGAGGATTACTATTTCCTGGTCGATGATCGAACCAATAATATGATCCTGGTCAAATCGCCTACGATCATTCTGTCTTCGCGCCGATCGGCGGCCGTGACGCTCTATGGTGTTACCCACACGACCTCGACTAAGATGCAGGACTTTATCGAACCGGATCTGGCGGACTATGCGCGGCAAGGCTTGAAGACGATTACGACGCTTTATCTTGGCGAAGGCGAGACGCCACCGAGCAGCGCAGCTGTCTTGATACCGGCCGCTATCATCACAGTGTTGATTCTCCTGTCGATCGCAACGTTTTTCTTTCCGAGCACGTTGTTCGCGCCGATGCCGATCGATAGCAGCGTGGCCGCG
>JBGQGR010000155.1:0-6916 GCA_041497495.1 Anaerolineae bacterium
CGATCCGGACATCGTGCTGGCCGATGAGCCAACGGGCAACCTCGATTCCAAAAGCGGCAAAGCGATCTTGGAACTGCTGCGCCATTCGTGCGATGAACTGCATCACACCATCGTGATGGTCACACACGATGCCTATGCGGCCTCGTATGCGGATCGAGTGGTGTTCCTGAAAGATGGCCGCACGGCGACGCAGCTCAACAAGTGGGACGTGCACGATCGAGATTTCATGTCGGCCATCATGGATGTGATGGGACATTTGGAAAGCATGACGAGTGAAGAGAATGAATGATGCGTAATTCGTACTGCTTAACAAGCAACCTCGGCTATTACACGTCACGCAGTACGCAATACTTTTTACGATGAGCAACCGCACCACTAGACCTCTCTCCAACTTATACGCGCTTGCTTTCAGAAATTTGTGGGCGCGCAAGACGCGAACCTTCTTAACCGCACTGGGCATCGTGTTGGGCGTCGCCGTCATCCTGGCGATCAATATTGCCAACAACAGCACGCTCGCTTCGATCAATAAAATTTTCGATGAAGCCTCCGGCACTGCCGATCTCGTGATCGTACCGTCGAGTTTCACCGGCCAGGGTTACAGCCAATCGATCATCAACCGCGTGCGCGCGATCGATGGCGTGCAATCTGCCGTGCCGAGCATTCAAGCCAGCACGATTCTGGCTGCCGATGCGCAGGGCTGGACTTACAACTTTGCGTTGGGAGGATCGAGCGGCAACAGCTTGTTGTTGTTCGGCATCGATCCGGAACTGGACACGCTCGCGCGGCAATACAAATTGATCGCCGGACGGTTTTTGAATCCGGGCGAGCGATCTTATTCGGCGATCTTCACCGAAGAATATGCCGACAAGAAAAATATCCAAGTCGGCAAAGATGTGGAGATTCTCTTACCAAATGGCACGGCCACATTGAGATGCGTCGGCATCGTGCGCAAAGACGGGCCGGGCTTGATGAACAGCGGCGTCGTCGCGTTTGTGCCGTTGAGCGTGGTGCAGGATTTATACTCGCGTCAAGGTGAGATCGATCAGATCGATGTAGTGGTGCGTCCAGACGTCGGCAACTCGACCGAAAAACTGGCGGCACTAAAGCGTGCGCTGCAAGCTGATCTCGGGCAAAAATTTTTGGTGAACTATCCGGCGCAGCGCGGCCAGATCGTTTCGCAGCAACTCGCCACGTATCAACAAGGTCTATCGTTCTTCAGCATGATCGCGTTGTTCGTCGGCGGCTTCTTGATCTATAACGCCTTCACGATGACCATCGTCGAGCGCACGCAGGAAATCGGTCTGCTGCGCGCGCTCGGCACATCGCGCCGACAGATCGTACAGCTGGTCTTGATCGAAGCGGGCATGCTCGGCGTGGCCGGATCGATCCTCGGCGTACTGTTTGGCTTGATCATGGCGCAGGGCTTGATCTTGATCCTGGGCACGATCACGGCCACTGAAATTGTCGCGGTTACTATTCCACCCGATGGGCTGATCACAGCTTTAGGAGTTGGGTTGGGCGTGACGCTTGTTTCATCGCTGCTACCGACGATTCAAGCCAGCCGCATTAGTCCGTTAGCGGCACTGCGCGTGCGCGGCAGCGAAACGCAATCGGGCAAGCCGCGCAAATTAAATTTGTTCGCCGGGATCGAATTGGTGCTCGTCGGCATGTTGATCATTTATGCCATTCCGCTGCGCGATTCAGTCAAGTTTCAGGCGGGCAGCAGCTCGGTCTTCTGGATGCTGCTGGGCGCGACGATGACGGTGCCTAGCTCGATCGATTTTCTGGAGCGCTTCATTCGTCCGTGGCTGATCCGATTTTACGGGCGTGAAGGCTTGATCGGTTCCGGCAATATCCAACGATCGCGCGGCCGCACCTCATTGACCGTCGCCGCGTTGATGGTCGGCATCGCGATGGTGATCGGCATCGGCTCGATGAGCCGATCGTTTCAAAACGACATCGATGGCTGGGTCAACACTTCGGTCGGCGGTGATCTGATCGTTCGATCGCCGCTGTATATGCAGATCGATTTTGGATCGCGGCTGGCCGCGATTCCTGGCGTGGCCGGCGTGACGCCTGCGCGCTATTTCGGCGTGAGGCGGGCGGGTAATTCCGCCGATGATCTCGCATTAGTTTTCCAGGCGATCGATCCAGCGACGTATTTTGAAGTCGCCTCGTTTCAGTTCGCCGAAGATCAAGACAAAGTGGCCGAGATGAAACGTGACTTTGCGAATGGCGGTTTGTTCGTCTCGACGACTGTGGCGGATAAATACGGCTTAAAGCGCGGCGATACATTGGTGCTGGACACGCGGCGCGGCGAACACGCCTTTTTGGTGGCAGGACTCGTCAGCGATTTCACCGGACAAGGTTACGTGATCGATGGTTCGCTCGATGTGATGCGGCAGTATTTCGGAATTACGGATGTCGATCGGTTTACGATCAAACTCGCACCGGGCGCTAATCTGCAATTAGTAAAACAAGCGATCGAAGATCGATACGAGCAGAGCCGTCACATTCAAATCGAGACGACCGACTCGTTTCGCAATCGCATTCGTGAGTTGACCAATCGCGCTTTCGGTCTGCTCGATGTGCTAGCCGCCATCGGCGTGATCGTCGCGGCGCTGGGTGTGATTAATACGATGTTGATGAATGTCTGGGAGCGCCGCCGCGAGATCGGCGCCCTGCGATCGATCGGCATGACGCGCGCGCAGATCATCCGAATGATCTTGGCCGAGGCCGGGGCGATGGGTGCGATCGGCGCGGTGTTCGGCATTGGCTTCGGCGTCTTGCTGTCGCGCGTGTTCATCGAAGGCATGCGCGTCTCGATCGGCTATCGTATCGAATTCACGCTGCCCTTCACATCGATCTTGTTGGGCTTGGCGATTGCGCTGATCGTGTCGCAAGCCGCGGCGTTGTATCCGGCGTGGCGCGGATCGTGCGTGAATATTGTAGATGCGATTAAACATGAATAAGCAAGGATGAAGGCGAAAGGATGAATTCTTGCTTTTATTCAGCCTTCATCCCTCTGATTTCAGCCTTTACTTGGAGGACTTATGAGTCGAAACAGAATAATCTTTTTGGTCATTGGGGTCATCGTGCTGAGCGCGATCGGCTTTGCCGGTTATCAAGCGTTTCTCGCGCCGGTGCCGTCTACGCCGACGCCGATCTCAATCGCTAAGTCCGGTGAAGATGTTGTCTCGGCACAGGGCTTTGTCACGCCGATCCTTCACAGCGATCTGGCGTTTCGATCGGGCGGACGAGTGATCGATGTGTTGGTGGCCGAAGGCGATCAAGTAAAGCAGGGCCAAGCGCTGATCCGATTGCAAGCCGATGAATTAAAGGCCGCTGTTGCGCAAGCGCAAGCCGCACTGGATGTTGCGAATGCGAATGAAGATTTGATCAACGAAGGCGCTCGACCGGAAGAGATCGCCCAAGCCGAAGCGGCGCTGCGTGCGGCCGAGGCGCGAGTGACTGCCGCGGTTGCCGATCGCGATCGATTGACAGGCGGCGGGACCGACGCCTCGATCGCCGCGGCGCAATCTCAACTCGCTGCGGCTTTGGTCGAACAAAAGTTAGCGCAAGACACGCTGGATAAATTGCCAGACTTTGTGCACGGCACACCTGAGGAGCAGCTAAACTATCGCGTGAATGCCGCGAATCAAGCGGTCAACGCGGCGCAGAAAAATTTGGATGAAGCGCTATCCGGATCGGGCCAGCAGGTGAAGGCCGCGCAATCGAACATCGCCGCCGCGAGCGCGCAGCGCGACATCGCTAAAGCGCAGCTCGATCAATTGAACAATGGCGCAACCCAAGCTCAACACGATGCGTCCAAAGCGAACACAGCACAAGCTCAAGCGGTGCTCGACGCGGCGCAGGCCGCGCTCGACGAGGCGACACTGAAGGCGCCTTTCGCTGGCAGCGTGGCGTTCATCGATGTTGAGGTTGGGCACGTGATTGCACCCGGTTTGACTATCGCCAGCATCGCCGATCTTAGCAGCTGGGAAGTTGCCACCGACGATCTCAGCGAGGTCGATGTGGTGAATGTGGCAGTGGATCAAACCGCAGCGATCACGCTCGATGCGCTGCCGGGTGTCTCGTTGAGCGGCACAGTCTTATCGATCACGCCGAAATCCGAAACGAAGCGCGGGGATGTAACCTACACGGTCAAGATCAAGATTGACAATCCAGATCCGCGTTTACGCTGGGGCATGACCGCACAGGTGAATATCAAGGTGAAGTGATTTGCAATGAGCTGCTACACAGCAAGCACTGAAAAGTCCCATCGAGTTTGGCCTCGACGGGACTTTTTGATCCCAATGGAACAGGCACATCTCGTTCAAGAGCCGGATCGGTCCCAGCTAAAACCGCCGGCCAGCGTAGCCAGTGGATTGATCGGCGGGACAACCTGGCTCGATCTTTTTTTAGGCTTCGCGTCACTTGGCGTTGATCGATCCAGGACGACTTGCGTCAGAGCCAAACCGGCCGCAACCGTCAACATGATCAAGATGACAATGATCACGATCTGCTGGCGCCGTATACCAGAGGATTGATGTCCCGGCGATCGACCCGCGCCGCGCCGCACGCCTGTCCAGCCACAACGCGAACAGCGATAGCGGTGGCGCGGCGCGGCGCGACGTTCGAGATCAATCGATCCAACAGCTGGCGACGGACTCGATAGACAGGCGAACCACAGTTCGGACAAGGATGTGCGTCAACTAATTCCGACATCTTTGACTCCACAAATTTGGAGTTAATTCGATCGATGGAACAAACGATCAAGAGCTATGATGATCGGCAGGCCCATCGCAAACGGACCAATCACGATCAGCGCGGACGGGCCGCTCAGCATATTGTTCAACATCATCGAGCCGTAAGCGACGATCGGTAAAGCTGCAATCCCGTTGGTGATCGCACCGACCGGCTTCGGCGCGCTGCGCCGCTCGATCAAGCGATAGAGCATGTAGACCGTGAAGGTCGTCAATATCCAGCCCAAATAGTTGTGGATCGGAATTCCGAAATAGGAACCTCTGCGCTCCCACACCCAAGCCTGCACATTCGGATGAGACAAAATTGGATCGATGAGCAGATCCCACGCAGTCATCACCGTGGCGCTGATCAAGGATACCCACGCGACGCGCGTCAGACCGCCTCGGCTGCCGCTCGGTTGTCCGTCAATGATCAGATTAGCGATCACATAGCTGGGATAGATCATGGCGAACCAAGCGATCGGGATCAAGATCGGCACCAGCCCGATCTTCGCGCCCAGTACATCCGTGTAATGATACGGCCCGAAGATCAAGCCGGTTGCCACGCCCACTTCTTCATAGATCAACGAGATCACGGTGCTTAACGCAAAGAACAACAGCGTATGCCGCCAGCCCAATAGATACCGCGCATGCAACAAACTGAATATCATGAGCAGCAGCGTCAACGTCGATGTGCCACCTGGCAAGACTGGCAGCTGCACGATCGGTGCCAGCAAAATCTGCGCAACCGCGCCATAAATAAAAATGGCTAAAGCGAATGTGGCCACACCCAACAGCACGCGTCGATTCATACCCCTCACCTCGCAGAATTCAAGTCTTGCCGGTCTTAACAAGATCGATATCAACAGCCTGTATTGTACTAGATGAAGGCCAGATTAGAAAAACAAATAAACAGACCGATACCGATTAACTTCCAGCGTGACTCAAGTACCCGTTACTTCTTGAGCGGTTTCGCAACTTATAAGATAACTTACCCATTGGAGGTTCAGCATGACTCAAAAAACTGCTTTCGTATTTTCCGGTGTATTAACTGCATTCCTGTTGGTGGTCGGCGGCGGATTGGTTGGCCGCATGGCACAGCCTGAAGCTACGCCCGCACCGACTGCGGCTGCGGCGGCATCCGTCGGGGTCGCCGATCCGGCGAGTCAGGTGATAGCCCAGCTTCAAGATCGTGAAGCCGCCTATCAACAATTGATCGATCAGGCCAATCAGCAGTTGCAGCAGGCTTATGACCAGCAAAAAGCAACTGCGGCCAAGATCAATCAAGCCCGATCGGTTGCAGCTGCTCCGCGCACTCAACAACCGGCGGTTGCAGCCGCGGCGTCAGCTCAACCGGCTGCGCCTATGCTGTCCGCCGACTCCGCAGTCAACATTGCGATCGATGCATCCGGCGGCAAGCGACTGATCCGCAACCCCGAGCTCGTCATGTTTGAAGGCAAAGTCGCCTACGAGATCGGCTTTACGAATGGTGTGATTTATGTGGACGCCAATTCCGGCTCAGTGTTGTATAACGGCGTCACGGCGCGGCATGCCGGCGGCTCCTCAGTAGCCTCCAATCCGTCAACGAACCCCCCAGCTTCCAACCCACCGGCCAGCAGCGGCTCCGACGATGGCGGCGAACACGAAGGCGGCAACGACTAAACACTCAACATGGATCGCGGGAGTCGCAGATCGATGAGTCAGATTGCGGCTCCCACGTTCATTCACTCACTCTCACATCATTTAGGAGACACTCACATGCCATCCTCAAAATCATCTGGCCGGCCTGCTTCAGGCGCGCCCGGCGTCAAAATGCTCATTACTGCAGCTTCACTCGTCTCAACCGTTGGGGGTTGGGCCATGCTCAGCAACACCGGGGGCATCTCATCGGCGACTGCGTCAGTGCCTGAGCCGATTCAATCCACCACCGCTGGATTGACCGTCAAGCTGGCGCCGCTGCCGACATTAGTGCCGCCGCCTGATCCGAAGTCGATCGCTATCAATCTGCAGCCCGTAGTCATAGTGCGCAGCACCAATCAACAAGTTGCCGCCGCGCCAGCACCCGCGCCATCTATACCGGGCCTGCGCGTCGTTGATGTTCCTGCTGCGGCCGGCGGCGGTGCAGCCAGTGTCAACAATGGTGGAGGTGGCGGCTCAGTAGCAGGCGCGCC
>JBGQGR010000156.1:0-6892 GCA_041497495.1 Anaerolineae bacterium
CCCAAGATCACAGTCGCATTCGTCAAGCGCGCTAATTGCAAGGCAACTTCACGCGCATGATAAAACGGTCGATGCTCCTGCTTATAACTGCCTTCATGCTCTTCATCGATCACGATCAAGCCCAAGCGATCGATCGGCGCAAAGACAGCCGAGCGCGGCCCGATGATCACATCGATCGCTCCGGCGCGCGTCTTGCGCCAGACATCGTAGCGTTCACCGTCGCTGAGCCCGCTGTGAATCACACCCACTCGTCCGGCGAAGCGGGCCGCAAAACGCTGCACGGTCTGCGGGGTCAGTGCAATCTCCGGGACCAGCACTAGTGCGCGTTTATGCTGCGCCAAAGTTTCGGCCACAGCCCGCAAATAAATTTCCGTTTTGCCGGAGCCGGTGATGCCATGCAACAGATAAGGCGTCGAGGGTGGAGAGAGGTTAAGTTGAATTTGATCCCACACACTTGCTTGATCGTGCGTCAAGTGCGGTGGATCGATCGACACGAAAGATTTATCCGCTAATGGATCGCGCCAGACTTCTTCTTCGCCGAGTGCGATCAATTCTCGATCCGCTAAGGCTTGCAAATCCGCCAAGTTCGCACCGGTTTCAGCATAGACCCAACTGATCCACACCGGTTTATTTTCACGCGCGAGATAATCCAATATGCGCGATCGGCGATCGGCCACTTCCGATCGAGCCGAGAGATCCGATCGGGCTTGATCGACGATCGACGCGGAGCGGTCCGCGATCAAACGCACGTATTTAGCGAGTTTCGGACGAACACTCGGTGGCATCAAGATCGATTGTTTCTCGATCAAATTGCGACGCGTCAAAGATCGAACCGCTTCCTGCCAATTTTTGCGCGGCAGGGCGCGATCGATCTGGGCGCTGCGCAGCGGACCGCGTTTTCTCAACAGAGCGACCAGTTCTGATTGCGTGGCCGAAAGTTTGGCCGGAAGTTCTGCGTCAACCAACGTGTAGAGCGTATCGACGCGGCCTTGAATACCGGGCGGCAAAAAAAGTTCAATGCACTCGTGGAGCGGCGCGAGGGTAGTTTCAGAAATCCATTTCGCCAATTCAAATTGCGCGGGCGACAACGCGGGCTGGGGATCGAGCAGCGCTTCGATCGATTTGAGATTTTTGATCGCTGATGTTTCGGGGAGCGCGATGACCAGACCAGGCAGACGTCGATTGCCAAAGGGCACGATCACTAAATGACCGATCGTCATTCGATCGTGCAGCTCGGTCGGGATCTCGTAAGTGAACGAGCGCGGTTCATCTTCGGTATGGATGTATTCGAGGACGACGATTTGGGCAAACATCATACATGATGAGTGATAGGTGAAGAGTGAAAACGTGACGAGTAATGAGTAACGAGCAATTCAGCGATATGCGATACGCGATAGGCTATATGCGATAAGCCACTACGCCGGATGAAGCGATAGCGCGCCAAAGAACGCGGCCACCAATAAAGCGCAGAAAAGCAACACGCCAATCCATTCGGCGCGCAGCGAGTTGAGATCGACAATGCGATGTGTGCCGTTGTCTTGCGGTTGAACCTGATAATACGGACAGAGCAGCCAGCCCAAGATCAATCCGCCGATCAGACCGCCCAAGTGTCCAAAGTTGTCGATGCCGGGATTGCTGAGGCCGTACACAATATTGATTATGCCGATGAACAACAGATTATTCAGACGACGGCGACTCAACGCGCCGAAGACTTTGCGATTGCGCACGAAGAAGGCGACTTGCGTGCCGATGAGGCCGACGATGCCGGTCGATGCGCCCGCCGATAACCCGTAGGTAAAAGCGAATGAAACAATGGCACCGGACAAACAGGTTAATAGGAAGATCGCCAAGAAGCGAGGTGAACCATACAGCGCTTCGGTTTCCTGGCCCAAGATATAAAGCGCATAACCGTTGAAGGCGATATGCGCGATGCCGATGTGCAAAAAGTTCGCCGTAAATAAGCGCCAGTATTCTCCGCGTGAAACGAGCGGACCAAAATTCGCGCCGAAACGAATCAAGACCCGCGAATTTTGGCTGCCACCCGAAAGTTCTTCAAGGATAAAGACCAGAATGATGCCGGCCAAAAGAATCCACGTCCAACGCGGTCGAACGAGCGGCATGCGCAGCGGCGCGGCTGGCTGTGGCGGCGTAACCAGTGGAGTATCGTTCATAGCGTTACTACCCGCGGATGAACGCGGCAGTGCTCGGCGCGAATGATGCTCATCACATCCTCAACCGTTTGATCCAACTGGTCGTCTCGATTGATCACGACGTAATCAAAATCTTGCATACACTTCATCTCTTCGCGCGCCGCGGCGATGCGCGTCTGCAAATGTTCCGGCGCTTCGGTCTTGCGCTCGATCAACCGCTGGATCAATTCGGCTTCGCTGCTGGCCGTTAAAAAGATCAACAGCGCCTGCGGCACTAATTGCCGGATCGTCGCCGCGCCCTGCACGTCGATGCGCAGGATCACATCCCGGCCGGAAGCCATGGCATCTTTCACCTGCTGTCGGGGAATGCCTTTGTAATCGCCATACACGACGGCGTGTTCCAGCAGTTCATCGCGCTCGATCAGCGTGACGAACTGGCTAACCGAGACAAAATGATAATCAAGCCCTTCGATCTCGTTCGGCCGTTTGGGGCGCGTGTTCATCGTCACAACGAAATGGAACGGCAGGCCCAATTCCTTCATCCGATTGAGCACGCTGTCTTTGCCCACGCCCGATGGGCCGGAGATCACGACGAGCAACGCCGGGGCTGGAAAGTCATAGGGATCAGTGTCAGACAAGCGTTGCTCCTAAATGATGTCTCAGATATAATTGGCGTAGCGCTTAGTGCCGATAGCGAATCGGAGATGGCCTAGCGCTGATTCACTTAGCACGTTATCCCGTATCACGCGACACGGAGTGCCTATGCCCATTTACGAATATCGTTGCAGCACCTGCAAACAAAAAGTCTCGATCTTCTTTCGCAGCTTTTCAGAAGTCGATCACGCCTCGGCGCGCTGTCCGAACTGCGGCAGCGCCGAACTCAAGCGGCTGATGCCGCGCGTCCGCGTGATTCGCGGCGGATCAGTCGCGTCCTCGGACAGCGGCGATAACTTCGACGATTCGATGCTGGACGATTTGAATGAAAATGATCCGCGCTCGTTGGGCAAAATGATGCGCCGCATGGCCGACGAGACCGGCGAAGACCTGGGTCCTGAATTCGGCGAAGTGATCAATCGGCTGGAAAAGGGCGAAGACCCTGAAGCGATCGAACAGTCCATGCCCGAATTAGGCGAGATGATGGGCGACGCCGGTGGCATGGGTGATGCGATGGGCGGCATGGGCGATATGGGAATGGATGAATGAGAGACAGAGAGAACGCGTGAATGAGCGATGAAGTAAGCCTCATTGATTCGATGACTCGCTCCATCTCTCCGTCTCTCTATCTCGCTTTCAATCTTTTAGCCACTTCCGATCGAATCTGCGCTTGAATCTGATCCACATGCTGCGTCCCATCGATCTTCACCCAGCGATCGGGTTCGGCCGCGATCATTTCCAAATACCCCGCACGCACACGGCGATGAAACTCTAACGTCTGATCGTCCATGCGATTGTAATCATCGCCACTTTTTTTTCTGCGCTGAATACCCACTTCAACGTCAATATCGATGTAGAAAGTTAGATCGGGCTTCAAGTCTTGTGTGGCGAATGAGATGATCTGCTTCACCGCCGATCGATCGAGCCTGCGCCCATAGGCTTGATACGCCAGAGTGCTATCGGCATATCGATCGCACACCACAATCCCGCCGCGATCCAACTGCGGCTTCAATACTTGATCGACTAACTGCGCGCGCGCCGCGCCATACAACAAACATTCGGCGCGCGCACTCATCTCTTTGTTGCGCAATGCATGCACGACATCGCGAATCTGATCGCCGATCGGCGTGCCGCCAGGTTCACGCAAGGATAACACATGATGGCCTTGCGCCGTCAGGGCTTCAGACAACAGTTTGATCTGTGTCGTCTTACCGCTGCCATCCGGCCCTTCAAAAGTGATGAACATAGTTTTATAAATCAACCTCCCGCAGGTTCAAGTGAACGATTACGTTCAGCCACAAACTTGCGGGAGGATCGAATCACTCTCTAAAAATTCTCACGCGCCGATGCGGCTCACGGCCGTATGAATGTGAGATCATCTGCGCCTCGCGGATCAGCTCATGCTGCACGCGCCGAATATGCGGTGGCTGCGGACCGAGATCAACCGATCGGGCACCGCCGGTTACCCGCTGAATCGCCGCTTGCGCTTCTCGCAGCGCCAGCGAATACGGATCGCTTTGCTCTTCGCTCAAACCAAAAATATCGGCGATGAAATTATCCACCTGCTGCGCTGTGCTGGATCGAAGCACATAGATCGGCGTGCCATGCCGTTCTGCTTCGCTGATCATCTTCGGCCGGCGGCGATAATAATTTTTCACCGTGACGATTACATCGGCTTCATCTAAATCCTGCACCACGGTCATTGGCACGCGCAGCCGCGCCGCGCCTTCTTCTATCCGATTGCGGGCGATGCCATAGCCAAATGCTTTGATGGGCTTGAGCGATCCGCGCGCGGTAATGGCTGGAATCATGGCGAGATCGCTGGGTCCCGATTGATCTTCTTCAAACTCTGCGGGCAGTTCTGTGTCTCGATCGCCATTGCGCCGCGTATCGAGCATGGGCTGCGGTTCACGCTCGCGCCGGTTTTGCTTGCGATCGATCGTTAAGCCTTGTGCGGCTTCACGATGCACCACACCGTTTTCATCACGGTAACGCAGTTCGGTCTGAACTTGACGGCCACGCAGCAAATTATCGACCGAGGTCGCCACATCATGATGCACGATCAGGCGCTGTCGATCTTGCAGCTCGATCAGCACATCGAACGTCGGTGGTGCGCGGCGCTCCAACACCGTCTTCTGCGTGCCGCGTCGGCGCGCTTCTTCATCAGAGAGTGTGACGCTTTCAATGCCGCCCACCAAGTCCGATAGCGTTGGATTGAGCAGCAGATTATCGAGTGTGTTGCCGTGCGCGGTACCGATCAGCTGCACGCCACGCTCGGCGATGGTGCGCGCCGCTTCGGCCTCAAGTTCGCGCCCGATCTCGTCGATGACGATCACTTCGGGGTTGTGATTCTCCACTGCTTCGATCATCACTTCATGCTGCAGCGACGGCTTCATCACCTGCATACGGCGCGCGCGGCCCACCGCCGGATGCGGAATATCGCCGTCGCCGCCGATCTCGTTCGAGGTATCGACAATCACCACGCGCTTGCTCGGCTGTTCAGCACCATAGCCATCGGCCAGAATACGCGCTACTTCACGCAGCATCGTCGTCTTGCCTACACCCGGTCGTCCTAAAATCAACAGGCTTTTGCCGGCAGCGACGATGTCTTGAATGATATCGATCGTGCCGTACACGGCGCGGCCCACGCGGCATGTCAGGCCGACGATATGGCCGCGTCGATTGCGAATACCGCTGAGGCGATGCAGGGTACGCTCCAGGCCGGCGCGATTGTCGGCATCGAAGTCGCCGATGCGCTCGACGACCAGATCGATGTCAGCCTGCGTGATTTCACGCTCACTCAACACCAGCTCGTGATCGGTGTAGCGGGCTTCGGGCCGGCGGCCCAAGTCCATGACAATTTCGAGCAGCGTGTCGTTTTGATCAGCGCGGCGGACTGCCTCCGCGATTTCAAGCGGCAGCACGCCCAGTAAGATATCCAAGTCATCAGTAATGTGTTGTTGTGGCATAGTGTTTCTCTGACGAGTAATGAGTGACGAGTTCCGAGTAATATATGCTGCGTAATCAACTGCGCACATTTCAGTGCGCATTACGAATTACGCCTTATGCATTATCCACCATCTGGGCTGCGACTTTAGCCCCGCTGTCAACTAAGGCGTGCGCCCGGCTGAGATCGAGCTCAGGCTCAAGCACCATTTTCACTAAATGCTTGACCATCACCACGCTCGATCCAAAGCCTTCAAAGCCCAGTGATTCCAACGGACGGCGCAGCCATTCTTGATAGCGCCGCACGCCGCAGTAGATCGGCGCGTTCCAATTCGATCCGAATAAGCTCAAGCCAAATTGAATCACTTGCGAGGCTCGCGCTTCAGCGCGGGGATGAATCAGCACATTGAACCACGCGCCATCCGGCCCGCGTCGAATTTGCAGATAAGCGACAACCTCCAGCTGATCTTCAAGCACGTAACCGCGCACCGCACCGGTGCGGTGAACTTTGGGCAGACCTTCGGCCTGCTGCACCAAGCGCGGCGCAATGTTGCTATACAACTGCTGGATGCCCCATTCATCATGCGACTCTGACAGCCGCATGATCGGATCGGCCGAGATGGTCAATCGGGTACGCACCAGCCGCAGCATATCTTGTCGCAAGTAAATCGCATAACCGGCGCGCTGTAAAATTTCGATCGCTTCACTGTCTTCCGGCGCTTCGGCGACTAAATGCTGAATCCCTAACTGTCCGGCCTGCACCGCGGCGTGATCGAGTAGCTGTCCCCATGCTTCCGGCGCGCGCGGATCGTTTTGCAGCGACGGCACCATGTAGGCAATGACGCCATGTTTGAGGTTGGTGCGTTGGCGCAGCTGAATCAATCCGGTCAACTTCGCGGCATCATTCTCGGCGCGCAAGATATAGGTACGCAGACCGCGGCCATTCAATGAGAAGAAGCCGGCCAGTGCCGCTTGCAGCGGGCGCGGCTGGCGGGTAAGCGCCAGCTCGGCGTTAAGCGGGGTGCCCTGATGCTCGATCTGAGCCACCAGCGCCACATCACGAAAATCAAAAGGTCGAATCATTGCATTAGAGTGCTGCGATTGCATAACGCTTAAGCATCATGCGGCGCACCACTACTTTA
>JBGQGR010000157.1:0-6887 GCA_041497495.1 Anaerolineae bacterium
AGTGCTGGCCGGGTTATGGTTCTTTTCAAATAATAGTCACGCGGGCTTGGATTCCACGCCGCAGAAATCTTTGGAGAACTATGGTTTAGGTGCTACGCAGCTTCAGATCACTTATCCGCGCTGGCTGACGATCGATAATGTGGGCAGTTGCACTGCCGAAGTGACGATTACGGTCTTCGGCACACCCAATCCGCCCGTGAACCCGATCGAGATTTCTTTTCTATATAACCATGCAGATTTGTTTGTGAGTGATAACAACTGTCAGGCCCTCAGCCCCAGCTTCAATCTCAACACTGCCAACACAGCTGGCCTGCCCTATCAGTTTTATATTATGCTGCCTCGACGCGATGTCTTAGCCAAGCGGCAGATTGTCGTCACGCCTCAAGTTCGAGATTCGGCGAACAATGGTCAACCGTATCCGGCTACGAATCTGGAATTTACGATTCAATTGGAAGATCCGCTGTGGGAGGGAATCCGCAATATCGGACAGGTATTGTTCGGGGCAACTACGATCTCGTCGTTTTTGGTCGCACTGTATGCGTGGTATCGACAACGGGCGTGAGTCGGTTTGTCGAGCTCAGACTTATCGCCGCGCGGGTTGGGCCATCAGCGCGCTGCCAAGCAAGATCAGCACCATGCCCAGCAAGACCAGTCCCAGTATCTGAAACAAATTCAGTCCCGGCGTCTCACTGCCTGTCGCCGGATTTAGAGGCGGTCGTGTTGGTTGAGCTGACGGCGTAGCAATCGGCGTTGGTGAGACGCTCTGGGCGGCGGCGATTGAAGGGGTGGTTGGCCGCAGAGTGTTTGTTGGCTTGGGTGTTGAAGTCGATGTACTGGCCGCGACATTCTGCGCTGAAGTTGTCGCGATTGAAGGGGTGGTTGGCCGTAGAGTGTTTGTTGGCCTGGGTGTTGAAGTCGATGTACTGGCCGCGACATTCTGCGCTGAAGTTGTCGCGGTAGAGGTCGGTTTTGGAATTTGAGTCTGTCTTGAGGTCAGTGTTGGCTGTGGTTTGGTTTTAGCAGCAGCGGTCGATGTATTAGCCCCAGGTACAGCGGTTGCTGTTTCGCCGGGCAGCACACTCGGAGTGGCCGTAACAGATTGAGCCAAGTTCGGCGTGTTTGTCGCGTCGATGGCTTGGCTCAACGTGCTTGTAGGTGTAGATTCAACCGCACTTACGCTGACTTGATCAGGTGACTGTGCTCGGGCCTGAATGATCTGATTAACGACCAGATAGGTGAGAGGAGCCAGCAGAAGTAAAACGATAACCGCGGCGACGATCCGCTTGCGCCGAATGTGGCCTCGATATGATCCATTGAGCGTTGACCATATATTGCGCTCGGATGAATTGGGATCCGTATCTGCCACCCAGGCTCCTCAATCGTCTGGCGCTAGCCAAGACTGTGCGTGGCAATCATCAAGCCAACCATGATGATCAAAGTGAAACCGGCGATCATCGCAATCATCAGCTTGTTTGCCAAGCGGCGTCCGTACAGCTCTTCAAGCGCCACAAGATAGCTGCGGCTAAAAAATTCTAGACTGATTGCTCTGCGTCTGAGTTCCATGAGTACCCCCATCTTAGATTACACTTCAGCTGATAGAGTTCTATCAGTAAGCAGTGTAAACCAAAATCGAGGTTGCTCACGAGTCCATTGCGTTACAGTATTGTTAAGCGAGCTGTCACCAGCGGAATAGAGCGAGCAAGACCGCGCCAGTTTAATGAAGGCATTGTAGCACGGATGGCGCGATTGTAGAAGCGGAGAAAAAATTTCGAGGAATTACTGGCGAGTGCGGCTGGGGCCGGTTTCCGTCTTAGCCCGAGCCGCAGCTACTTGTTCTTCTGACCGGGCGCGCAATTCGGCAATTTCCGCTTCAAGCTGGCGGCGCAGGTCCGCCACTTGTTGCCCGGCCTCAATTTGCGCTTCTTCAATTTCTTTCTCGGCCTGCACGCGGCGGGCTGCCTCACGTCGATTGAGTTGGGCGATGTGTGAATTCCAAAACGACACATCCAGCCGCCATTCCACCAGCCAGCCGATCAAAAAGCCTAAAACCAAGCCAAACCCGATGTTTACTAGCATTGAACTTTCCATCAGTTTGTCCCCTTTAGCAGATCGATCATGTCGATCTTCAATGTGTGCGATTCATCAAGATAATGCCGGGCTGTATGCTGCGCCCGATCGATTTCCCATCTTTATCAAATCGTTTTACAATAGCGCTGCGACCCGCATAGGCGATCGATGCTCTGGAGCTTGATGCTGATTCAATATTGGCCGACTCAATATACGGTAATTACCAATCGCTTTGGAACCGATCCGGCGTACTATAAGCAGTACGGCTTGCCCGGTCATGAAGGCCTCGATGTGCGCGTCCAAACTCGCGCGGCCGTGTCCCCGATCTATTCCTGTACAGAAGGCCAGATCACTTTCATGGGTTATCGCACGCCGAAGGATCCGTACGGTTATCAAGTCCGGGTTCAGATTGAATATCAGGGCCGCGAATATGAATTCATTTATGCGCACATGGTCGATCAATCGTGTGCCTTGATCGTCGGCTCACCGGTGCATCCCGGCACAATCATTGGCACGGGCGGCGCCACCGGCAATGCGCGCGGCGCGCACCTGCATGTATCGATCTGCAGGGTCGGCGCGACCCGCAATAAAGAGACTACCTTTCCGTCTGATCTCATCAACCCCGAGCCGCTGTTCAAAGAGTACATTCAATTTGCCGGTCTCGAAGTTGAATGGCTGTGATCTGTTAATGAAATTTCAAAGCCGAATCTTTCACAACTCAGTCCCGGCTTTACAATTCGGCCGGCCATGCAGCAGCAGTGCGCAACGAATAAAGTTATCCTAAAAACCCCGCTTGACCCAACAAGCCGCCCACTACGCCTGGAATCGTCGTTTCCTTGCCGTCATATTCCCAGCCTTCATGATTAGCATCTTGGCCGGGCCAATTCAACGCGAAGCTGAAAGCTGCACCTAAGTTCACTTCGCTGCGCAGCAATTGGTAGTAGCGCGCGTATTGCCGGCCCTTCTCTTCGAGATCAACGCCGCTGCTGTTGTTGCTGAACTCGGTAAGCATCACCAACCTGCCCGGAAATTGATCGCGGATCGATCGCCAGTACATGCCGGCATTCGAGGCCGTCATGGGATATGGACCGCCCTCGATCGATTGCCAGTAGCAGTGCGCGCCCAGCCAGTCACATTGCTGGATCGCGGCTCGAGCACCGTTGAGAAAGTCAGGCACATTGGGCTGCGGCGAGAGACCGGGAAAACCTAGCTGCGCTTCCGGGAAACGGGTCCGCAAGAACGACACGACCTGAGACAACCAGGCGCCGAACTCTGCGCCGCTGCGCCAATTCCAATTCAAACCTTCGTTTTCAAGATTTGGTTCGTTGTGAATCTCGAAATACCGCACACCCGCTTGATACGCGGCACTGGCGCTTTGAAACACGGTCTCCACAAATCTTTGCGGCGAGAACCGAGTTTTGTTTTCGGCATCGACCGAGAAAAATAAACGGGCAATGACGAACTTGATCGTTGGGATGTTTTTGAGTGTTCGAATGAGTTGCGCGGTGTCGCCGGGATCAGGCAGCGTTAAAATTTTAAAAGCCTCGATCTTGCTCTTGCCGATCAGATCGAATTCCAGCCGCGAGAGCGGTTGTGGATTGCCCATGCCGAGGCCGGTTAAGCATTTTCCGAACGGGCGCGGATCGACGATCGGGTTAGGGGTAGGGCCGGGATCGATCGGCTTGACCAAGATCGCGCCGTCGATTTTATCGCGCAGCCAGCCTGCTTTGTTGCGCGGCGATTCAAGCCACACCCAAGTACCGGAAGTGTCTGCGAATCGATTGTACGCGGTGAGATGTTCGCCAACCTGCGCGCGATCGACGACCGGCGCTGAATCCTCATGCGTTTGCAGAATGCTCAAGCCGGTGTGGCTTCGCGCGAATTGCGTGTCCAACACTTCCAGCGTGTAAGGTTTGGGCGGCTGGGTCAGCGAGAGATAGCGTTCCGCGCCGAAGCCGGCTACGACAAAGCCGGCCCATCCGTTCTCGGTGCGGACGTGCTGCCACACGCGTCCGGCGTTATCTTTGGGCGATTCCGGTCCGATGGCGATCAAGCGTTGACCGAAAGGCAAGCCAGCGATCTTGTGCGCGGAAGGCTCAGGGCTTTCGCGCAGCACCAGACCATCGATCGCCGTAACCCACACATCGGTCGAGTGGACCGGCACGGGATTTGGCGCGGGCGGTGTACCGGGTGTGGTCGTTGAGGTGTCGCCATTTGTGTGTAGATCGATATTGCGCACCAGCGCGACACTGCCGGTCGACTCACGACCCCAGCCCGATCGTCCGCGTGGTGATTGCACGAGCAGCCAGGGCGTGTTATCCGTGTCCATGAAATACATATACACCGTGGCGTGTTCGCCAATGGCAACTCGATCGACCCGCGGCGCGTTGAGATTACGCTGCGCGCGTACACTCCAGCCGCCAACATCGCGGATGGGCAAGGCATTGAGTACTTCAACCGGATAACCAGCCGGTGGCTGTGTGTTAGACAATGTCGGTGAGTTGTTGAATCGATCGGCAACCCAACCGCTCAAGCCTGAGTCGGTGATCACTTGCAGCCAGCCCGGGTTGGAACCGATCTGAATCACATGCTGCGCGTAAACGATATCGTTGATCAATTGTGCGTGCACGTTCGGCTGTGACCAAAAGGGAATGCCGTGCGGCACAGTCACCCAAGCATGCACAGCTGATCCGTTGGGTGATGGTGGTGGAGTTCCGATTGGGGTGCCGGAGATCGATCGGGCGAGCTGCGGGACGATCAAGCAGTTATTTGGATTCTGGTTGCGCGCGAAGCCGCTCCACGCACGCGAAAAAACATCGAACGCGTAAGGCCGCTGATAACCCTGTGCGCCGGGCGGATAATCGGGATCGTTGATGAAGACGCGGCGGGCGGCATCGTCATAGCCGACGAGGACGACGAAATGTCCGCCGGAGTAATTGCGGTCCCAGCGATCGGGGATCAGGCCATAATTGATCAAGGCGATCGGCGGTTGACCGTTATCGAGCGCGGCTTTGAGATCGTCCAGCGTGAGACCCGATCGGCTGTTCAGCTCCAGCTCGAATACTTTGGCCGCGATCTTTAATTGATTGATCCGCACGCCTTGATCGCCGGTCACGCCGCTGGCTTTGGTCACCTGGTTGGTGGTGACGTTCTGGCCGCTGGCGTTCAGGATCATCGCCACGCAGGCCGGACCGCAATCGCTGCGCTTGAGCGTGGCGTCGGCATCATTCTGTGATTTATAGGGGACGTGGAGTATGCAGCCACCCATTGATTTACACGCACCTTGATGAAGTTAGACTGTTTTAACCTGAATACTGGCTATGTCAGGCATGGCTGCTCGGTGCAAGCGCGCAGCGATTTAGCTCAATGATGCTTTGTAAAATTGCCTGGCATTTACTTTAGAATCGCGCAGCACAGCGTCACGCAGCAGGGCTTTATCCAAATTGGCTTGATCCAGATTGGCGCCGGTTAAGACTGCGCCTTTCAGATTTGCGCCGGCCAGGTCGGCTTTAGTCAAATTCGCTCCGCTGAGCAGCGCGTCGCTCAAGTTCGCTTTGAACAGCTGCGCTTCGCACAGGCGCGCACCTTTAAGATTTGCTTTGGTGAGATTCGCGCCGCTGAGGTTTGCGCCCGTGAGATCAGCGCCGCTGAGATCGGCACCGCATAAATCGGCACCACTTAGATCAGCCTGTTGGATTGTTGCGCCGCGCAGAATAGCGCCGCGCAGATTGGTGCGGACTAAATGCGCGCCGCGCAGATTCGCGAAGCGCGCATCGGCTTCGATCAGATCGGCCAGGCTGAGATCGGCTCCACCGAGGTTCGCTTTAGTCAGATTGGCATGACTGAGATCGGATTTGGACAAAGCTGCTTGGCTGGCATCGATACCGGACAGATTGGCCCGGCTCATATTGATGCCAACCAAATTGGCCCGATGCAGGCTTACCCCGGTAAGCATGGCCTGGCTGAGAGTGGTGCCTTCTAAACAGGCTTCACTGAGGTCGGCCTGGGTCAGATTCGCTTCGCTCAGATTGGCGTGGCTGAGATCGGCGTGGTGCAAATTGGCGTGGCTGAGATCGGCGCCGACCAAACTGGCCTCAGTGAGGATGGCGTTCTTGAGATTTGCGCTGCGCAACAGTGCACCAGTGAGAATCGCCCGGCGTATCAGGGCTTGTGTCAGATCGACGCAGCTCAGAATCGCTTTGCTTAAGTTCGCGCCGCTGAGGTTCGATTGCATCAGATTCGATTCAGTTAGGTTCGCTTCGCTCAAATTCACACCGCGCAAATCGGCGCGCATGAGGTTGGCCAAAATGATCCGCGTACCATGCAGATCGAGCAGTGACAGATCAAGTGTCGACAAATCGAGACCGGACAAGCGTGGATGATCGCCAGCGCTGACTAACGCCAGGATCAGTTCTTTACGAGAAATCTCTGCCATGAAAAGTTCTCCCACTCGATAGCTGTCTACTTAGACTCGATCGGTTTCGGCGCCCGGCGAGTGCTGTCCAGCACGTCCTTGAATTGCTGCAGCAGGCCGACTAATGAATGAACGGGATAGGTTCCGCTGCCAATAATCAGGCCGGTAATGAAGATGTCGATCCTGGTCGGCACCGCATTGATGCCCAGCAAAGCGAACATTTGCAAGTCGGCGAATTTAGCGGTAGCGACACCGAGCATCAGACCTAAAATAATAGAGGCCGTAGCCTTCGCAGTCTTGTAGCTGCTCGATTCGGTCAGGTCATTCATCTGTTTCTCGGCATTATCCAAGCGCTGGCGTGCTGCGCTGACCATCGCCTCCAGCGAGTTAAGGCGCAGCATCGCAT
>JBGQGR010000158.1:0-6857 GCA_041497495.1 Anaerolineae bacterium
CGATCACTTCGAGGCCGAGTGCTTCCAGCACCGACACAACGGCCAGTCCCGCCTCCGGTCGGAGTGTTTCAACAATGCAAGTGACAAAGAGTTGAACTTTATCTGGTTGAGTCATAGCCTATTTCGACCGGCTAACGCAGAAATGCTTCCCGCAGCCCGCCGTCGACGCTGATAACCTGCCCAGTGGTCTTGCTGAATTTACTGCTACTCAGCAAATAGGCGATCTCGGCTTGATCAGCCAGCGTGACAGGGGCTTTCGTTAAAGTACGCTGTGCGTAAAAATTAGCCAGCTTCTCACGCAAGGAATCGGTGCTCTCGCTCTCATCAAAAGGCACAGTGTATTTGTGCAGAGAGCTGATAACCCGATCGCGCGGAAACATGCTGCTGCCTTCTACAACTGTTGCTGGCGCCAGCCCATTGACGCGGACGAGCGGTGCCAACTCGATCGCCAGCTCACGTACCAAGTGGTTGGCGGCCGCCTTGCTGGTATCGTAAGCAATCGAGCCGTGCTTGGCGACGGCCGCATTGACGCTGGTAGTCAGCACCAGACTGCCCCTCAACCCCTGCACTTCCCAAATCTTTCTCGCTTCATCGGCTACGATATAGCTGCCCAGCACATTGATGGCATAGGTCAGTGACCACTTGTCATCGGAAATATGGCCGGCTTTGCTGGGCGGCACAAAAATACCGGCGGTGACGATCACATTATCAATGCCACCATAGGCCAGGACAATGTGATCGAACATCGCCTGTACACTGTCTCGATCGGTGATATCCACACTTAGTCCAATTGCCGGCCCACTGCCTGAAATACCAGTGCCCGCGCTGCCAATACCGATGCCATAGATCTCGGTCAATTCCTGGGCCGTCTGTCGAGCAGCCCCTTCATCGAGATCAGCGCACACAACATGCGCCCCTTCTTTGGCCACGCGGTGAGTTGTAGCTTTGCCAATCCCGCTGCCCGCTCCGATCACCACCGCCACATTTCGGGCGAGTTCTTTCTCGGCCGGCATTCGCTTCAGTTTCGCTTCTTCCAGCAACCAATATTCGATGTCAAAAGCCTCTTGACGCGGCAAGCCTTGATATTGGCTAATCGCTTCGGCGGCCCGCATCACTTCGATCGCCAGCGAATAGAATTCAGCCGTGACGCGGCTTTCGCTCTTATTTTTACCCCAGGCGATCAGGCCCAAGCCGGGAATCAAGATCACAGTTGGATTCGGGTCGCGCATCGCGGGCGAATCAGGATGCTTGCAGGCTTCATAGTATGCCGTGTAATCGGCGCGATATTCGGCAAGGCCCTTCTCCAACTTTGCCAACAGAGTCTCAAAGGACTCTTGTTGCGGATCCCAGTCCACGTACAAAGGCTTGATCTTGGTGCGCAGGAAATGATCGGGGCAGGATGTACCCAGTTCAGCCAAGCGCGGCGCATCAAAACTGTTCACGAATTGGAGTCCGCGATCGGTGATCTGCACGGTGCCGATGAATTTGTTCTGCTGTGAGACCAGCCCGCGCAGCCTCGGCAGTAACTTGATCAGTATTGCCTCACGCGCCTTATCGTCGGGTGAAATATATTTTTGTCCGCCAAACGTTTTGTCCCCTTTGTCAAAGCCCTCGATATAGCGAGCTGCCTTCTCGATGAGAGTCAGGGTCAATTCATAACAAGCCTTGTCATCGTCGGCCCAGTTGATCAGGCCGTGCTGCCCCATCACCAGCCCTTTTAGTTTCGGGGCTTGCCTTACCTTTGCCTGCATGATGACACCCAGATCAAAGCCAGGTCGCTGCCACGGCACCCAGGCAATCTCGTCGCCAAATATTTCTTGGGTCAAGTCCGCTTGATCCTTGCTGGCCGCAATGGCAATCGCTGAGATCGGATGCATGTGATCGACGTGACGAAATGGAATCAAGCCATGCAGCGGGGTGTCGATTGAACTGGCGGTGGGATTCAGGGCATAGACGCAATGCCGGTACATCTCCACCATCGCGTCTTCAATTTCTGTTTTGACGCCTTTCTGTTCGACGGTGTCGTAGATTTTTTGCAGGGCTAACAATTTGTCCAGATAAAGAGAGGCAAAGTTGCTGCGATTGGCGGTACGCAGATCGCCACCCGAGCCCTTGACCCACATTACCTCCACCTCTTGACCGGTCAGTGGATCAGTCATCTTGACCTTGGACGAAGTGTTGCCGCCACCCGTATTCGTGATACGCTGATCGGCGCCAAGGATGTTGCTTCGATAACGTAAACGCTCTACGGGATCCAGTTGGTTAGCAACCGAATCATCCCATAGATAATTGACGTGCTTGAATTCATCTAATCGGTAAGTCATTGTTGTTTTCTCTTTTTCTATAAATCACATCTAAAATTATCGAGTGCCGCATCGCTACATGGCAAGTGTCTTCCGCGACAATAAGCCTGTGACTTCACAAGCCAGCAACAGTGCAATCTTGATCTACAGCCGTTTCGCCAATACATTTTTCTCGTAGAATCGCACTTCATCCATAAAGCGCAGACCCACAGGCACATTCTGCTTCAGGCAGTGATAATCCCACACGGCGCCGAACGGTAAACTTTTGATCTCTTCCAGCAGCGCCAGACGCTGCGTGTAATCACCGGCTTGCTCGACTTGTTTCATCTGATCGATCGGCTCCAGCAGCGCCGTCAACAGCGCCCGCAGAGTATTCCGTGCCCCGATCGTATAAGCGGCCACCCGATTGATACTCGCATCGAAGTAATCCAAGCCGATATGCACGCGCTTCAAGAAGTTGCCGCGCACGATCTCCTGCGCGATCGCCACCAGATCATCGTTATAAATGACGACGTGATCGCTGTCCCAACGCACACCGCGGCTAACGTGCAATAGAATTTCTGGCAGATACAGGAGTGTCGATGAAATCTTGTCGGCAATCGTTTCGGTCGGATGGAAATGGCCGGCATCCAAAGTGAGCATCACTTGCTTGGCAACGGCGTAGCCCAGATAGAACTCATGCGAACCGACGGTGTAACTCTCCACGCCGAAGCCGAAGAGTTTGCCTTCAACTGAATCGAGGTTGTAGCGTGGATCGATCGGCTTGGCCAGAATCTGGTCGAGCGAATCTTTCAACCGCTCACGCGGCGTCGATCGATCGACCGGTGTGTCTTTGTAACCGTCAGGAATCCAAATGTTCGTGATGCACGGCGTACCAAGTTCGCGGCCGAAGAACTCGCCGATCTTGCGCGAGGCGATGCAATGCTCGATCCAAAAATGACGGATACTTGGGTCCGGGCTGGAGAGCGTAAAGCCGCTGTCGGTTTTGGGATGCGAGAAGCAGGTCGGGTTAAAGTCCAGTCCATGCTGCTGAGCCTGCGCCCAGTGGAGCCATGCGCTGAAATGCTCTGGTCCCAGTTCAGTACGATCGACTTTGCGTCCGCCGGTTTCGGCATACATCGCATGCAGACTCAATCGATGCGTGCCCGGAATCAAACGATAAACCTGATCTAGATCCGTCCGGAGTTCATCGGGTGTGCGTGCTTTACCAGGATAATTGCCCGTCGCCGCAATTCCACCACCCAAGCTAACACCTATATTCTCGAAGCCACCAACATCGTCGCCCTGCCAACAATGCAGGCTCAAAGAAATACTCGTTAATGTTTTGAGAACGGCCTCAGTATCAACGCTCAACAAGGCGTAGCGATCTCTCGCCACTTGATATGCAGATTGAATCTGTGCGTCAGTTGGATATGAAGTCATGATCTTCCTCGTATACTGCTGCTCATTAAGCTGGTCGTATATTGTTAGAGAAGCGAGCAGCACTGATCAGAAAATACTTTGTTGCACATTAAAGGCCTGCGCAATCGCACGGATTTCATCCACACTCAAGCCTTCGCCTTGCTCAGAATTCGTCAGATTCAGATACTCATAGCGCGCACCTGCTTCAGCATACTCAATGCGATCGGCCGCGCGTTTGACCGATACGTCTGAACGCGCCATCACACCGTGCTTGCCCCATAATACAATGCGATGTGTGCGCAGCGATTCCAATGTGGCCGCCATTAATTCAGCCGAGCCTGGGATTTTGAACGGGACTAAACCGATACCTTCCGGCAGCTGCACGATCAATTCCGGTTGCCAGCGCAGCACATGTTGATTGAAGTAAGCTTCATGTTGATAACGTGAGATGTGGCTGAGATAAGTCAAATGCGGTGGCTGAGCATGAATCAATGCATGGAAATTGGTATGCGATCGGCTGATCTGATCGGCATGCACGGCCAGGTGCGAATTGAATTCGCTGGTAACACGATCGAACAAGCGCAGCGGCGAAGTGTACAGCCGACCGGTGGTGCCGTCTTCATCGATCACCAGACAGCCCAAATTCGCCACCGGATCATTGATGATTTCACGCAGACGGCGGCCTGAGCCCGTGACCAAAAAGGCTTGACCCTTCAGTTCCGGCACCGGCTGCGGCAAAGCGATCGTCTCGATGCTTGGAAAATGGCGGCGCGGATCGATTGGCCAGCCGACATACACCGATATATTTCCAGCCGCGCCTTCGCTCGCTTCGATCTCAGATAGGCGGCGCCCGGCCTCACCGATCAAGTTAAGCAGTTCATTCAGTTCAGGATAAGGTGCATCAATCACAAGTCACTTCGCTATGCTTTGAGTTACACATTCATCAATTCACACATTTTGTGATAGGCCGCGACCCATTCGGTCGAAGGGTGCGGCTCGTACTTTTCGGGTTGAAACGAATGTCTCGCGACCGCGCGCGCGGCAATCAGCGATTTCAGATGATCCAGTCCAACCGCTTGCATCAATATATTGCCAATCGCGGTGGCTTCGATCGGGCCGGCGACCACTGAGCGGCCGGTGGCATCAGCCGTAAATTGATTCAACAGACGGTTCTGCGTGCCGCCGCCGATAATATGAATCGGTTCCAATCGATACTTGAGCATTTCTTCTAAGCGATCCAACACCCAGCGATATTTCAAAGCAAGACTTTCCAATACGCAGCGCACGATCGCGCCTTTGGACTCCGGCACAGGCTGCCCGGTACGCTGACAATAATCTTGAATGCGCGCGGGCATATCACCCGGCTTCAGAAATATAGGGTCATCAACATCAAGGATCGATCTCAGCGGTGCGGCGTCAGTCGCCAGTAGCGTAATTTCAGCGTAGGACAATTCTTCACCAGCGCGTGTCCACCTGCGGCGGCATTCCTGCGCCAACCACAAACCCATCACATTTTTAGAAAAGCGCCACGTGCCATTGACGCCGCCTTCGTTGGTGAAATTGTATTTCAAACTCTGTGCATTCACAATTGGTTCAGCAGCCTCGGTGCCCATAATCGACCAGGTGCCGGAACTGATCCACGCGAAATTCTTACTTTCGGCGGGAACGGCGGCCACCGCTGAACCGGTATCATGGCAGGCAGGGGCCACGAGGGGGATGCGGCCGCAGCCTGTTTCTTCAGCAACTTCGGGCAGCACTTCGCCCAATAAAGTGCCGGGCGGCACGACGTCCGGAAAAATATGCGCGGGTATACCCAGTGCAGCGAGCAGGCGTTTCGACCACATCTGCTGACGCGGATCATAGCATTGGGTCGTCGTCGCAATTGAGAATTCGCACACCTGTCGGCCCGTTAGCCAATAATTGAATAAGTCCGGAATGGTCAAGAAACACGCGGCGGCCTCCAGCAGGGGCGAATGCGTTGTCACCATGGACAGCAGTTGATACAGGGTGTTGATCGGCATGAACTGAATGCCGGTTAAATCAAAAATCTGTTCGCGGGGCAGACGTTTGAGTGCTTCATTGATCATACCATCAGTCCGGCTGTCGCGGTAATGAAAAGGATTTCCAATCAGTGTACCCTGCCGATCGAGCAAAGCAAAATCGACGCCCCACGCATCAATCCCGATTCCAGCCAGTTGGCCTGTGTGTCGGTGTGCAACGAGGCTCAACGCTGTTTTGAGCTCGGACCATAAATGCAGTACGTCCCAATGTAAACCATCGGGTAAGCGCACGGGATCATTGGTGAAGCGATGAACTTCCGAGAGGGTCAACTGGTCCCGATCGAGTGTGCCGAGGATCGCGCGTCCGCTTTCCGCGCCAAGATCGATTGCCAGATACGTGCGAGCCTGAACCATGATTGTCCGCTTCATCAATCAAGATGAAAAACTTCAGCTAACTCCAGCATACTTTGATCAGCCTGGGTGCCGGTCAGATTCTCAAAGAACGGAGCCATGCTAGCTTGCCATTTCGCGTTGATCTCTTCTTTGGCCATACCCTTTAACGCGGCTTGAAAACTATCGAGCGTTTCAAAATAACCGAATAATAAACCATCTTCGCGCAAGAACAGTGAGTAGTTGTGCCAGCCGGTGCGCTGCAATGCGTTGAGCATTTCCGGCCACACTGCCTGGTGACGCGCTTTGTATTCTTCTAATTTGTCCGATTTGACCTTGAGTAAAAAGCCCACGCGTTTCATGGGAGAGTCCTTTAAGGTGGGATGGCTGGGCAGATTTCAGCCATCCCACCTGCGTGTTCTAACTTACTAAGCGTGCAGTGAACGGCGCTTTACCAATTAAACTTGTCGATGTTGTCTTTGTTATAGATAAACGGCAAGCCCAGCAGGACGTTCAGGCCCAGATCAGGGTCATCATTAATTGTGTAGTCACCGAGTCGGCCTGCAGTGAACTTGTCACCGGCCTTGCCCGTGATCTTGCCCGTGTTTAGCGCGTCAAGCGCATAGACAGACAGGTAGCCGAGGTCAGCTGGATTCCACAGCGCAAATTCTGGGGAGGCGCCGTTCTTGACATAGGCGCGCATCTGGTTGGGAGTACCCAGGCCGGTCACGAAGACCTTGCCCATCAGGTTCTTATCCGTAAC
>JBGQGR010000159.1:0-6810 GCA_041497495.1 Anaerolineae bacterium
GACTGACAGATCGGCTTTGCATATCAACCTCAAATCGACCTAGCGACCGCAACCAACTAGGTCAATATATCACCAAGGGAGAGTGAATCATGCTAAAGACAAATCCGCGACTGCGTGACTGTGCGCAGTCATTTCAGACAACAATTCGACGCATCGCTCCGTGGATATTAATCGCCAGTTTACTGGTCGCTCCACTCACGTCAGCGGCAAGTGCAGCGCCCGCAGTTCCGGCACTAGCCAGTAGCTGTCAACTCAACTCTGCGCACGGCAATATCCAGCACGTCATTCAGATTCAATTTGATAACACGCACTTCACGCGTGACAATCCCAACGTTCCGTCTGACCTGGAGCAAATGCCCCATCTGCTTAACTTCATGTTGAATAACGGGGTGCTGCTGACCAATCACCACACACCGTTGATTTCGCACACGGCGACGGATATCCTGACGACGCTGACCGGTGTGTATGGCGATCGGCACGGTGTTCCAGTCAGTAACAGCTTCCGCTATTTTCTGCCCAACGGCAACAGCAACACGGGAGTTTCCTTTGCCTATTGGACGGACCCGTTGTTCGATCCAACGCTGCCCGTGACGCCGACCGACACCACCTACAACATGCTCACCGCCGATGGGCACAATGCCCCTGCACCCTGGGTGCCGTTCACGCGCGCGGGCTGCAACTTTGGCGCGGTTGCAACGGCGAACATTGTGCTTGAGAATAACAGTTTCGACATCCCGAAGGTCTTCGGCAATCCCTCGCCTGAGTACACTGAATTTCAAGCGAACCCCAATCTCGCGTTCACCGATTTTGTAGGCATTGCCGTTCACTGTGCAGCGGGGGATGCGCTGTGCGCAAGCGCCAATAACGGTAAGGCAGACTTATTGCCCGACGAGCCCGGAGGCTATACTGGTTTCAACGCCCTCTATGGCACCAAGTACGTGAATCCGCAATTAGGCGGAACCGGTGCTGGCAACTTGACGCTCAACGACCTTAACACTCAACCGATTGTGAATCCGACTTCCAATACGTCCGGCTTCCCGGGCTTTGATGGAATGTCGGCCTACGTATCGCTCGCTTATGTCGCCGATATGCAAGAGCATGGCATTCCAGTCACCTACGCTTACATTTCCGATGCACATGATAAGCATCCGACTGGACCAGCCTACGGACCGGGTGAAGCAGGCTATGTAGCTGCGCTCAAAGCGTATGATGACGCCTTTGACAAGTTCTTCACGCGGCTGGCGAATGACGGCCTCAATGCCAGCAATACGCTGTTTGTGTTCACCGCCGACGAGAACGATCACTTCGCAGGTGGAACGCCCACACCCGCGGGCTGCGACGGCGTAAACACGCCGTGCGTGTATAGCCATGTCAACTGCCCAAGCACAACCGTACCGACCTGCCCGCCCGATAATGTCGGCGAATTGAATGCGAACATGGCTGGCTTGCTCGCGACTCAGCAAGGCGTCTTGACGCCATTCAAAGTCCATTCGGATTCTTCGCCAACCGTCTATATCACCGGCAACCCGGCCTCTAACAATTCAGTAACCCGCGCATTCGAACGGGCTACGGGACAGTTGACGGCGACCAATTTCTATCAGGGCGCGATCGAGAACATGACTGTCGCCATGGCCGACCCGGTAGAGATGAAGCTGCTGCATATGATCACTGCCGACCCGGCGCGTACATCGACGTTTACCTGGTTCGCGAAGCCGGACTACTTCGTATTCGCCGGCGCGCCGAACTGCAACTCGCCATGCGTGCAGGAGCAATTTGGTTTTGCGTGGAATCACGGCGATATCACGCCTGACATCACCATAACCTGGTTGGGTCTCGTAGGACCCGGCGTCGGTGATGATGGCATAGACCATGAGACCTGGTCCGATCATGCCGATGTGCGCCCAACGGTTTTGGCTTTGACCGGATTGAAGGATGACTATGCGCACGATGGCCGGGTGCTGATCGAAGACCTTGAAGGCTGGGCAGTACCCGCCTCGATGCGAACAAGTCGCGGCCTGGTGATGCAACTCGCCAACCTCTATAAACAGATCAATGCCCCGGTTGGACGACTTAGCCTGGACAGTTTGGACATCTCGACGCAGGCGCTGGAAAGCAATGCCAGTGGCGACAGCACCTATCTTCATCTGGAAAACCAGCTTGCCACAATTACGAACCAACGCAATGCGTTAGCGACTCGAATGATTGCGCTGTTGGAGAACGCCGCGTTCAATCACCAATCGATCAACAAGACACAAGCCAAACAGCTGATTAAACAAGCCCAAGCTTTACTCGATCAAGTGCACAGCCTGGCAACATCACCTTAAGATCTTGTTGTAAAAAATCGAGGCGAGCAAATAGCTCGCCTCGATTTGATCGGGGAGGATTGGGGTGGGGAAAGTCTTTATCAACGACACGCAATACTTTGGCGGCGTGCCGGAGAATGTGTGGGAGTTCCACATCGGCGGCTATCAAGTGTGCGACAAGTGGCTGAAAGATCGCAAGGGCCGCACATTGAACAGTGATGACATCGCGCATTATCAAAAGATTGTCGTTGCGCTAAAGGAAACGATGCGCTTGATGAAGGAAATTGATAAAGCGATCCCAAGTTGGCCGATTGAATGAGTTATCTTTAGAAAAGAAAAAGACGAGGCGAGCAAATTGCTCGCCTCATTTGCTAATTGCTCATTGTAACTTGCCAATTGCCTCAGCCCCAATCTTCGCCATCCTAGATCGGATTAACCAGCACCTCGCGCGATCGCCCAGCTTCCACCGCGAAGAGAAGCCCGCGCGGACGCGGGCGGGGAGCAAAGGAGATTCAAAATTTTAGTGTCAGACCCTATTGACATTCAATATCAAAGTGATATAATCGTACCAATCATATATCCCCAGCGCCGGCAAAAAATTCTCCATTACAACCTTACCAAGACCCTGATCGGTCATGCATTGTCTAGCGCTGGAAACTGAATCCCAAGCCTAGGAGGAAAAAATGGCGAACACCACTTGGCAAGTCAGCGGCGAGTACTTTGAAACGTGCAATTGCGATTTTCTCTGCCCGTGTATCCCGGACAATCTGGCTGGGAAACCCACCAAAGGCCATTGCGACTTTGCAATGGTGTTCCATGTCGAAAAGGGGCAGCATGGCAATACGAAGTTGGACGGCCTCAACTTTGTGGCGATTGGGCACTCGCCTGATGTGATGGGGCTGGGCAACATGTCCGTCGGGCTTGTGATTGATGAGCGCGCCACAGCCGCACAGCGCGATGCGCTCACCGCGATTGGGAGTGGTCAGGGTGGCGGCCCTATGGCTGCACTCGGCCCCCTGATCACCAAGATGCTCGGCGTAGAGTTCAAGCCCATCCATTTCGAGAAAAAGAATATGGGCTGCTCGGTGTCCATCCCCGGCGTACTTGATGAGGCGGTGGAAGGTGTCGCCAGCGCATCGAAGACGGGCGAGCCGCTGTACATTGATAACACGGCCCATCCTGCCAACGCGCGCCTCGCGCTCGCGAAGGCGACCAAAAGCCATCTGCACATCTTTGGTATTAATTGGGATGACACCAGCGGTAAGAACAACGGACACTTTGCGCCATTCAAATGGCAGGGTTAAGAAAATAATCGGCGCGAAAATAACAGGGGCAGACAAATTAGTCTGCCCCTTGCCTTAGCGCCCAATTCCCCTCGACCGAACATATGGCTTCCGACTTGATCGCTTGCGCGCGTTGCGGACGTTCGCTCGCGGGCAAGACCGCGTTCATGCTCGATAATCAGCCGCGCCATCTCGGCTGTGTACTGTTGTATCGTCCCTTGTTACGCCGCTCCACATTGACCGGCTTGGTCGTCGGCACGATCCTCACCGCGATTAACCAGGGCTCTGTTTTGATCGCGGGGAATTTCCCGGCAGAATTGTTTTGGAAAATTCCTCTGACGTATTGCGTCCCGTTTTGCGTTTCGACCTGGGGCGCGTTGTCGAACAGCCGAAGGAGAATCGAATGACAAATGATTCGTCATATCCATTTTCGCGCGAACGCAATCTGATTCTCGCATCGCTCTTGATTTTCGCGGCAGCCGCGTGGGCAATTTTGATCTGGCAATCGTCCGGCATGCAGACCATGGGCTTGACGATGGGAATGGGCGCGCCGCTCTTTCTCGCGATCTGGGTCGTGATGATGATCGCGATGATGTTCCCGACCGCCGCGCCAATGATCTTGATGTTCGCGCGCGTTCACACCGACAAACGAAAAAGTGGCAAGCCATTTGTGCCAACTTGGGTCTTTGTCAGTGCGTACCTGTTGATCTGGACCCTCTTTGGTGTGGTTGCATACGCGCTTGCTTTTGCTGCTGAGATGTTGGCGCAGCAGTCCATGTTTCTAATGGAGAATGCGGCGCGCATTGGCGGTGTTCTGCTCATTCTCGCGGGTCTCTATCAATTCACGCCGCTCAAGAACGCCTGTTTGTCCAAATGCCGCTCGCCGTTTGCTTTTATCATCAGTTCGTGGCGCGAGGGGTATGCCGGTTCGTTTCGGATGGGGCTTGAGCATGGTATCTATTGTCTCGGATGCTGTTGGTTTCTCTTTGTCATTCTATTCCCGCTCGGCGTGATGAACATTGTCGCGATGGCGCTGATTACCGTACTCATCTTTGCCGAAAAATCCATCGCGCTGGGACCCGCGATCAGCCGCATCGCGGCGGTCGCGCTGATTGTGTATGGAATCGCGATTCTCATTATACCGAACCTGTTGCCGACAATAATGTAATGAATTGGCGCAGCGAGTCTTCGCGGTGAAAATAACGAGGCGAGCAAGTTGCTCGCCTCGTTTTGATCATTGCAAATTGAAAATTATTAATTGTCGCTCAGCCCCAATCTTCGCCGTCCTCGATCGGATTGACCAGCACATTGCGCGATCGACCGGCTTCGACCGCCGGGCCGATGATGCCCATCTCCTCCATGCGATCGATCAAGTACGCCGCCTTCGGATAACCAAGCCGCATCTTGCGCTGCAACATCGAGGCGCTGGCGCTGCGCTGGCGCTTCACCAGCTCGATCGCCTTCGCCAGCAGCACTTCATCATCGTTTTCCATCTTCGCCGCGCCCGGACTGGCCGAAGCGATCTCTGCCAAGCGGCTGACATTGCTCATTTCCCACGGCGCAGGCCCCGGTTTCTCATCCGCGTATCGATCGTGCCAGAACTTCACCACGCCATCCACCTCGCGTTCGCCGACGTAGCAGCCCTGCACGCGCAGCGGCGCATTCGCCGTCGGCGACAAGAATAACATGTCGCCTTTGCCCAACAACGTTTCCGCGCCGACCGAATCCAAAATCACGCGGCTGTCCACATTCGACGCGACCGCAAATGAAATGCGCGCCGGAAAGTTCGCTTTGATCAAACCGGTGACTACATCGGTCGAGGGGCGCTGCGTGGCGATCACCAAATGGATGCCGGTGGCGCGCGCCATCTGCGCGATACGGCTGATCGTTTTTTCGATCTCGACCGGCGCGCTCATCATCAAGTCCGATAGTTCATCGACCAGCACGGCGATGTAGGGCAGACGCTCGCCGCCCTGCTCGGTCATCGTCGCGTTGTAGTCGTTCACGTGCCGCGCGCTGACCTCCGCGAATTTCTTGTAGCGGCTGTCCATCTCGCGTGCGAGCCAGCGCAGCACATTGACGATGCGATCCATGTCCGATTCGACTTTGCCATACAAATGCGGCAGGCCGTTGAAACGGATCAATTCCACCATCTTCGGATCGATCATCACCATGCGCAATTCTTCGGGTGTGTTGTTCATGATCAACGACATGATGATCGCGTTGATGCACACGCTCTTGCCTGAGCCGGTGGTGCCCGCGATCAACACATGCGGCATCGAGGCCAGATCAGCCGCAATCGCTACGCCGCTCACATCGCGACCCAACGCAAACGCCAGCGGCTCGCCGATCTTTTTGAAGTCCTCGCTCTCCAACACGCCGCGCAAGCCCACCATCGCAATCTTGTCATTCGGCACTTCAATGCCGACATACGATTTACCCGGCACCGGCGCTTCAATGCGCAGCGAGTGCGCCGCCAGCGCCAAAGCAAGATCGTTAGCCAACGAACTGATCTGTCCCACGCGAACTTTTTGCTTGCGCGCTAAACCATCCGGCCCCGGTCGATCAATATAGCCAGGCGCAACTTGAAATTGTGTCACGGCCGGCCCCTGCGCCGTATTCACCACTTCCGCTTCAAGCCCGAACTGTTTCAGCGTCTGCTCGATCACCTGCGACTTGCGATCGATCTCTTGCTGCTCGATCGTCGAAACCGTGTGCTGCTCCAAGAGATCGAGCGCTGGCATGATCCGCTCGCGGACGATCTTCAGTTTCGCCGGTTCGATTTTTAGCGGCGGTTCAATCTTCGGCTCGATTGTTTTCGCTGGCCCGACGACGGGCTTCATCACTTTCAACGGCAGCTGCGTTGCCGTGATGGGTGCTTGATCGATCCGCGTGGGCTTGATCGTCACCGCTTTCGCGGGCACTACATCTTCACCCAACACTGGCCTGATTGGTGCCGCGACATCTGAAGATGCGTTCGAAGATCGATCGGGGGGCGGCGAGGCGGTTTGCAAGCGTGCCGATAATTTCGACAGCCACAACGACCACGGAATTTTCAACGCCACACTCGCGGCGATCAAAGCCAAGAGCGCGAAGACAATTCCGGTAGCAATCCGACCGATGATCCCGGCGGCGACGGACGATAGCGCCCAACCGATGACGCCGCCACCCGCTCGATCTTGAAAAAGTTTCCACAGATCAACATCGAGGCTGAGTGCGTGAAC
>JBGQGR010000160.1:0-6806 GCA_041497495.1 Anaerolineae bacterium
AACGGTGTCCGGCCATTTCTGTTCGGAGAGACCGTCGTCGCCACCTCCAGCATCCTTGGCCTTTTTCTTCTTCTCCTTCTGCACTACCGGTATCGCAAGAGCCCGCAGGAAGAGATCGTGAGTCTCAGTCATTTCAGTCCCTCACTTCAAAGCGTCCTTCGGCTGCGTTTCCCTCGCCATTCCTCAGGATACTTCCTCTAGTGGTTTCTCAGCCGCCGTCGTCACCGATCTAATTTGCGCCTTCATCGCGGTCCACGAACCGGCCTCGCGCCACAACGCAATCGCGCCGAGCACATCCATCACAATGATCTCCATCAGATGAAACACGATCGCAAAACTCAAGGCAGGCGCTTGCGGAATGCTGAAGACCGCCAGCGATAAAACGATCGCGCCCTGCAAGACGCCGATACCGCCCGGCGTGGCCGGCAGCAACAAAGAGAAGGTAGTTGTCACCGTAACAAACAACGAAACGATCAGATTGGGATTGGGCACAAAGGCCATCAACGCCAGATGGATCGTCACCGCCGAAGCTAGCCAGCCAAGTATCGACAATGATACGGCAGCGATCAACGGCTTGCCCGGTTGCAAAACCGCAAAGCCATCCAAAATGTGAATGACGTGTTGCAACCAAGTGGCTGTGTGCAGTCGCGGAATCCGATCGAGAATCTGCTCAGCCCAACGCTCGATTCGCACGCGCTGCCAGACCAGCAAGAGCATCACAATCAACGCCGCGCCGAACGCGAGCGCAGAGATTTCAGCGCCCTGCGCCGCCCACTCGGGCAGCGGCAGAAACGGCAGCAGCGCCACCAAGATGCCGAGCACCGTGAACACATCCAACACATGCTCGACGATAATCGTCGAAGCCGCGTGCGAGATGCTGACTTTGCCATCGCGCGAAATGAAAATCGCGCGAGCGACTTCGCCCGCGCGCAGCGGCAGTGTATTGGTGATCAAGTAACCGATCGCGAGTGCACTAAACGATCGGGCGACAGTCAGATTCGATCGGCGTTCGCCAAACATCCAG
Organism: Anaerolineae bacterium; assembly: GCA_041497495.1. Classification (GTDB taxonomy): domain Bacteria; phylum Chloroflexota; class Anaerolineae; order Fen-1058; family Fen-1058; genus JBGQGR01. The sequence continues at coordinate 1,025 of JBGQGR010000160.1, forward strand.
CGCCAGCGTTCAGCACGGATCAGGATCGCGACGATCAATGCAATCACGGACGGGATCAAATAAAGATATTGAGCGTCACGCAAGGCCGTGCCCAATTTGTCCCATTCGATGCCGCGAAAAGACAAATAGAGCGCCAGCGCGCTGATGATGAAGCCGATCCAGATTTGCGGTTTGCGCAGCATACGGCGTCCTGAATCATCCATGATGCGCGGCGACCTTCTGCTGAAAAAGTCGCCGCGATAAGCCGATTATAACATAGGCTTAAATTTGTCATTTCGAACGACCGGAGGGAGTGAGAAATCTCTCTCCCATGAACAAAATTGTTGACAAACGCAGAGATTCCTCGCTCACCTGCACTTCTCCGTGGTACATCCTACGGCTGCACCATCGCAGGACATTGCGGTGCAAGTGTCGTTCGGAATGACAGTTACATCGATCTTGACAACGCGCGTCAATGTAATAAACTTCAGCAGATGTCATTCATTCAAAAACTTCAAGCGGCCCAACACCACAATCGATCCTCGATCTGCCTCGCGCTAAATGTGCGGATCGATAAACTGCCGATGCCGATGGCGCGCATCGACGATCCGATGTTTCCGTTTGCTCGATCGATCATCGACGCGACGCGGGATTTGGTGTGCGCCTACTCGATCGATCTGGCTTACTGTTTGAGCGAAGCAGCGGCCGGAATGATCGCGTTGGAAAGAATTACGCGCTACATTCCTGAGGACATGCCGATCATTCTCGATGCAAAGTTCGGCGAGTTAGGCAGCAGCGCAGATCGATCGGCGCACGGCGCGTTCGAGGCTTTTCACACCGATGCGGTGACATTTGGATCGATACCGAATCAATCAACGATCGATGCGTTCTTAAAGTTTGAAGGTAAGACCGTATTCTTGCCAGGCGATAATTTCGATTCGGCAATTTCGCAAGCGAGAATCAATCAGCAGCGATCGAACGGCGGGATCGGAATTCGCGTCGAGGTAGATCACTTAGCTGACTTGCCTGAGATCGAGGTTGAAATTCCAATCATCATATCCGCCCACGCGGCACTCAGCCCAGAAGTGACGCAGGCGATTAAGGATTTCAGAAAGCCACATCCACTTTCGATGGTAGATGTGGGTTCATCAGTTTTGTATAAGTCGCGTCGAGAGGATTACGCGGAGGTGGTCCACAATGAACTGATCAATATCAACTCTCATCTCGCGATGGAAGCATATAGACCAAATCAATAAAGATTATGCTTTTATACTTGCGCTTCAAAGAGGCAAAGTCTAAAGAGTTCTCTATTATAGGCGGAGGCGATCCACGATATTCAGTGAATATTAGTTTATCGTTGTCGCTATGAAAGAATTTACTACCCGAAGGCCACTTGTCAACTTCATTCCAGCCAAGTGGAGGAAGAGACGATTTGTATAAAGCAATAGTTTCTGTCTCCGATGAAGAACTTTCCAGCACTATCCAGCCGTCTGAATAGTAACAAGTTTTTCCGTACGCAGTGAAATCCGAATCAGCGCGTAGTAATCCTACAATTTCAGCTTGTGGCAAATGCGGCAGATAGGATAGCAGACCATAGAAGCCGTCCGACGCTCGCCGTCTTTCAACATCAGCTGTAATTCGATCTACGCTGCATTTTGCTGCGACTAATGCTATGATAGTCAAACATCCAATCGAAATGAGACGCCGTATCAGCCGATTGCGATTAATCATATAGATAATCTCGTAATACCTGCCTGGAAAGCAGACCTAACTGCATTGTACCTATCAAATGCAATGTTCCACAAGTGAAAATGTCATTGAGTCGCTTCTCAAACAAAAAGCCTCTGATTCCCCAGAGACCCATCATGCAAACGACATCTGAACTTTCATCCCTCCGCCTTCATCCTTCATAACTTGGTAAGAATCTCCGTGCCATTCTCGGTGATCGCCAACGTATGCTCGAACTGCGCAGACTTCGAGCCGTCTTTCGTGACGACTGTCCAATGATCGCCCTGCAAGCGCGTTTCTGGTCGGCCCATGTTGATCATCGGCTCGATGGTGAAGACCATACCCGGTCGAAGTTTCATGCCGGTGCCGCCCTTGCCGATGTGTAATACCGTCGGGCCTTCATGCAAATCGCGACCGACGCCGTGTCCGGTATATTCACGCACGACCGAGAAGCCATTCGCCGAGACAAACTTCTCGATCGCTTCGCCGATGTCACCCAATCGGTTGCCAGATTTAGCCTGATCGATCCCCAATTCGAGGCAGCGTTTGGACACATCGATCAACTTCTGCGTCTTCGGATCGATCGCGCCGACGGCATACGTTACACACATATCGCCGCACCAACCATTCAACGCCAGACCAATATCGACGCCGATAATATCGCCGTTTTTGAGAACTTGTTTCGCGCTGGGGATGCCGTGACAGATCACATTATTCACCGAGGAACAGATCGTTCCGGGAAATGGTGGAATACCGCGTCCGCCAGCTGGAACATAACCCTTGTAGATCGCGCGCGCGCCTTTCTTGCGAATAAACTCTTCGGCGATGCGATCGAGATCAAGCGTGGTCACACCGGGCAGTACGTGCTCGCGCAGCACCTCGTATGTTTCGGCGGTCAATCGCCCCGCTTCACGCATCAATGTGATTTCTGGTGGGGACTTGAGAGTTACAGTCATCTAAAAATCAATTCCTAATGCACACTGCATAATTCATAATTGAGAATTAAGCAGTGTGTATTATGCATTCTTCAGTCTTGTCCAATCTTCAAAATCGCCATGAATGCTTCTTGCGGCACTTCGACCGAGCCGACCATCTTCAGCCGCTTCTTGCCCGCCTTTTGTTTCTCCAGTAATTTGCGCTTGCGGCTGATGTCGCCGCCATAGCATTTGGCGAGCACATCTTTGCGCTGTGCCTTCACGGTCGATCGAGCGATGATCTTGCCGCCGACCGCGGCTTGCAGCGGAACCGGAAACATTTGAGACGGGATCAATTCCTTCATCTTCGAAGTGATCTTGCTGCCCCGATCGTACGCGGCTTTGCGGTGAACGATCGTCGCCAACGCATCGACGACGACTTCATTGACGAGAATATCCATCTTAACCAGATCGCCTGCCCGATAACCGACGAGGGTGTAATCCATCGACGCGTAGCCGCGCGTCCGGCTCTTGAGCTGATCGTGAAAGTCGATGATCAGTTCGGCCAATGGCAGTTCATAAGTAATCATTACGCGCTGTGGATCGAGATACTCCATGTCCTTCTGCGCGCCGCGCCGATTGATCACCAAGTCCATGATGGTGCCGATGTACTCGGTCGGCGTAAAGATTTGCACGTTCATCCACGGCTCACGAATCTCTTCGATCGTCGAGGGATCGGGCAGCTGCGCGGGCGAGTCCACCACGATCGAGTTGCCGTTGCTCAACAGCACTTCGTATTCCACACTCGGCGCTGTCATCAAGATATCAAGATCGTATTCGCGCTCCACGCGCTCTTGAATAATCTCCATGTGGAACAAACCCAGAAAGCCGCAGCGAAAACCGAAGTTCAATGCTTGCGATGTTTCCGGCTCATAGATCAACGACGCATCATTCAACTGTAACTTTTCCAGCGCGTCCTTCAGGACTTGATAATCGTCGGCCTCGACCGGATATAAACCGGCATACACCATCGGCTTGACGGGACGATAACCCGGCAGCGGCTCTGATGTCGGATTGTTCGCATCCGTGATGGTATCGCCCACGTGGCAGTCGCGGATCGTCTTCAAGCCGGTAGCAATATAACCTACCTCGCCTGCTTCTAATCGATCGCTGGGCTTCATCGTCGGGGAGAAAGTACCGATCTCCAACGGCTCGGCCTCGACGTTCGTCGCCATCAGTTTGATCTTCGTCTGTCGATCGATCGAGCCGTCGATCACGCGCACGTAAGCGACGACGCCTTTGAACGCATCGTAATGTGTATCGAAGATCAGCGCGCGCAGCGAAGTAGCGGGATCGCCGCGCGGCTCTGGGATGTGTGCTACGATCGATTCCAGAATCTCATCGATGCCGATGCCTTCTTTAGCTGAAGCGCGAATCGGATCGTCGGGCGAGATGCCCAGCAGATGGGCGATCTCGTCCGCCGCGTCATCAGGCCGGGCGGAATCCAGATCGATCTTGTTGATGACGGTAATGATCGTCAAGTTCGCATCGAGCGCCAGATACAAATTCGCCAGCGTTTGCGCCTCAACGCCCTGCGTCGCATCGACGACCAACAGCGCGCCTTCGCACGCATTGAGTGCGCGGCTGACCTCGTACGTGAAATCGACGTGACCGGGCGTATCGATCAAGTTCATTTCATATTCTTGCCCATCTTTGGCGGTGTGACGCATCCGCACGGCCGAAGCTTTGATCGTCACACCCTTCTCGCGTTCGAGATCCATCGAGTCCAGCACTTGCTCTTTCATTTCGCGCAAAGAGATGGTGCCGGTATGTTCGAGCAATCGATCGGCCAGTGTGGACTTGCCATGATCGACGTGCGCAATGATGCAGAAATTCCGAATGTGTTTTTCATCCATGGCGAAGCGATTATACCATCTTAAAAAGAGACTTCCGAAGTTTCAAAAAACTTCGGAAGTCTATAGGCTCCTGCGAGCGCCGTTATTTCCCAGCGCGAGGTCACATGCAAAAGATTATGGGCACGGCGGATAATCGCCGTCAATGCCGAAGCTGAAGCGCCAGAGCGCACCATCATTGTTATCGTTTTTCGCGTCAACGGTCATGCTCGCTTCATACCCTTGCCCGCGACAAACTGGCACGCCATTCGGCCACTCATTGCCGTGCTCCGCGAACTTCCAAATGGTACAGTCCGGCTCGCCACCGCCGAAGGCACAATAAGCTGCAGCCTGTTCCGTGCGAGAGTAGACAGACTCACCGTTAGGATCCGTGATCTGGATATCGACCGAGTTTATCCCCGCACCATCCTCGTTCGCAAAACTTGGATCGTGCACTAACAGCCGGAAGACGATCTGCTCATTGAAGACTGGCACATCAACTTGTTCGGACAAACCACCATAACCCGGCAGAAGCATTTTCCCGATTAGATCTTTAGGGTCACCGCCTCCGGGTACAAATGGATCAGCCCGCTGCGGTTCAGGGGTATCCGTCGGCGTGGGTGGTTTCGGCGCAGTTCCAACAGCCGATGGTCTTGGCACAGGCGCAGCGGTCGGTGCTTCGGCTGTTAATGTTGCGGCTATGGCTTTAGCTTCCGCCACACCCGTAGCAATCCGATCGGGTTCAGAGGTAGCCACCGAACCCGTGCCGCAAGCTGCCATCAGCAACCCGATCAATACCAAACCTGTCAAGCGATATCTTAGCCGCATATTAAGCCCCCTTTTATGGCGTGCTCAAGGCTGCCTTTACATTTTGCAGGAACGGTTCACAAAAATCGCGCACGATCGTTTCGGTCACAAATCGATCGTCCGGGGAGCGTGCAGCTTGATCGATACACCGTTGATAGTATTTCTGCGCCTCGTTATATAACGCCTGCGCCCCTGCCCGATCGCCCTGTGCGCCGACCATTTCCGCATGCTGCTTGTTGATGTTGCCGCGCAGCAAATACACTTGCGCTAATTCTCGCTGCCGCTGAGTGGCAACGAAGTACTGCTCGGCCGGATCGAGATATTGCAGCGCCGCTTCAAAAGAAGCGATCGCGTCACCCGGGACTCCCTTAAAGCGATAAGCCGCACCCTGCAGATAGTACGCACCGGCCAGCGAGAAATTCGCCATATGCTCCATGAAGGCATCGCCGTCCTGCCGGGCTT
>JBGQGR010000161.1:0-6795 GCA_041497495.1 Anaerolineae bacterium
ATGCCGCGATCGCCGGTATCAAGAGCGGCAGCATCAAAGTCAATCCGTAATCTCGGTTCATGATAGGGGCGAGAGGACCTCTCGCACCTATTCCAGATCGCTTTAACATGGCCGCCAATTCGCAGATCATTTCTGGACGACGAATCCAACACCTAGAGATGCGCGGCATCGTCAAGCGTTTCCCCGGCGTGTTAGCAAACGATCACGTCAACTTCGATGTGAACGCGGGTGAAGTGCACGCGCTGCTCGGCGAAAACGGCGCAGGCAAGAGCACGTTGATGCGCCAGCTCTATGGTCTATATCAGCCCGATGAAGGTCAGATCCTGATCGATGGGCAGCCGATCGAATTTCGATCGCCGGCGGATGCGATCCGCGCCGGGATCGGCATGATCCATCAACACTTCATGCTGGTGCCGACGTTGACCGTAGCCGAAAATGTTGCTTTGGGCTTGCACTCTTCACGCGAGCCGCTGCTCGATCTCGATCGGGTTTCGGTTCGCATCCGATCGTTGGCTCAAGCTTACGGGTTGAAAGTCGATCCGAAAGTTCCGGTGTGGCAGTTGGCCGTGGGCGAACAACAGCGTGTCGAAATAGTGAAAGCGCTGTATCGCGGCGCAAGTTTGATCATCCTCGACGAACCGACCGCGGTGCTGACGCCGCAGGAAGTGGACGATCTATTTGTCACCTTGCGGCGCATGGCGAGTGAAGGTCACGCCTTGATTTTCATCTCGCACAAATTGCATGAAGTCACGGCGATCAGCGATCGAGTCACGGCGCTGCGGGATGGGCGAGTCGTCGGCACGCGGCCGACCAAAGGTGTCACGCGCAACGAGCTGGCGCAGATGATGGTCGGGCGTGAAGTGAAGCTGCTCGCGCCGCAAGCGCTGCACGCGGGCGAAGTGCGTCTGCGCGTCGACGCGCTGCATGCCCGTGGCGATAACGGCACCGAGACATTGCGCGGTGTCAGTCTCGATGTCCACGCCGGTGAGATCGTTGGCCTCGCGGGCGTATCCGGCAACGGCCAGCGCGAACTGGCCGAATGCCTCGCCGGATTACGCAAGCACACTTCTGGTTCGATCGTTCTGAATGAACAAGATGTGACGAACGCGTCACTGCCTGAACGTATGGCGACCGGGCAAGCCTACATTCCTGAAGAGCGCATGCGCGACGGCGCGATTCGAGAATTTACCGTGCAGGAGAATTTGTTTCTGCACGATCATGTTTCCCCTAAATACACGCACGGCATTTTCATGGATTTCAACAAGATGTCGGTGCGCGCGCACGAACTCGTCGATCGCTTCAACGTCAAAACCCCTCGTTTGGAAACGCCGCTGAAAAATCTATCAGGTGGCAACATCCAGAAATTGATCTTGGCGCGCGAACTGTCACGCGAACCCAAAGTTTTGATCGCGGCCCAGCCGACGCGCGGCGTGGATGTCGGCGCAACTGAATACATCCATCAGCGCTTGCTGGAGCAACGTGATGCCGGCATGGCGATTCTATTGATCTCCGAAGACCTCGATGAGATCCAGGAATTATCCGATCGGATTGCGGTGATGTACGAAGGCCGGATCGTCGGCATCGTCGATCGGGGTACCGCCACGCCGGAGCAACTGGGTCTGCTGATGGCGGGCGTGGTCAAAGAAAATATCTGAAGATTTATCCAACCAACTTACAGCCCACCTCGTTCGAAATCCAATTGCCGTGAAGTTCTGTCGATCGAAAACATTCATCTAACGTCCATTGACGAACTTTTAGATCGATGTTAAAACCAACTGTGCGTGAAAGAAGCCGACAGATTCGAGGGTAGGATTATGGAAGCAACGATGGTGAGCCGAATTCGAGATCGATTAGTGGTGCAGCGCCAGGCCTTGACTAACTGGCTGCGCGGCACGCCCGCCGACAAGCGTCAGGTGCGTTTGGGCCCGGCGAATGAACAAGCGGTGCAGGTTCGTTTGCAAGTGCTGGATGAAGCTATCGACCGGGCGGAGCATGACACGCTTGACAGGTGCGAAGTCTGTCATGGTCACATCGAGCCGGAATTGCTGGAGATGGATTACTCCTGCTGCGTGTGCATGGATGATCTGTCGCCTGAACAAAAACGCAGACTGGAATCCGATCTGGAACTTTCGCAGCAAGTGCAGCAAGCTTTGCTGCCTCAACAGGTACCTGACATCGCCGGTTTGCGCTTGGCCGCTTTCAGCCAGCCCGCGCGCATTGTGAGCGGCGACTATTTTGACTTCTTCCAATTTCAGAATGAAATGCCCGGACTGGCGATTGCCGACGTTGTGGACAAAGGTCTGGCGGCGAGTTTGTTGATGGCGAGTTTGCAAGCGTCGCTGCGGATCATTGTGCCCGAAAGCCAGTCGCCCGCAGACGTGGCGGATCGATTGAACTCGCTGCTGATCCACAACGTGCGCATGACGCAGTTCATGACCATGTTTCTCGGTCGATACGATCCGGCCACTCGTATCCTGACCTATGCTAATGCAGGACACAACCCGCCGCTGCTGTATCGCCCGCAGGGTAATGGTGGCGATCCGTTTACGTGGCTGCAGCCGACCGGTGCGGCGATCGGTTTGATCGAACAATCTGAATTTAAGACTGAATCGATCGCCCTACAGCCGGGCGATGTGTTGCTGCTGTATACCGATGGTGTCACCGATGCGCGTAACCCGCAGGGTGAGGACTTCGGTGCGGCCCGATTGGCCGAGCTCGTCCGGCAGATTTCCAATCTGTCCGCTCAGGATCTCCTGCGCGAATTGCGGCTGCGCTTGCAAGACTTCACGCGCAATCGGCCGATCGAAGATGACACGACGATTATCGTCGGCAAGATCGAGTAGCGTTCATTGCTGCTGACAGCCCGTTGTCCTGTTCAGCAGCGGGCTTTTTGTTTTAGATCGCCTGCGCCTCGCTGCCCATCACGACAATCTGTCCCTGTCGATCGATCCGCACCTTGCCGCGAATCAAAATCGGTTCGCGCTTCTGCAGCAAGCCGCGATACTCCCGATAAGTTGCATCATTCCACAACACTTGAAACGTGCCGACCTCGTCTTCTAGATCGATCAACGTCCACGCTTCTTGTGACTGATCTTGAAATCGATGCGCGGCCAATCGCACGCCGATGAGCGTCACTTCTTGGCCGCTATGCTGATGGAGTTCATAGCTGCGAATGTATGCGATGTTCGGCAGATGCTGTTCGGCAAGTTGCACCGGATGCACACCCACCCAATAACCGAGAATTTCTTCTTCCCACTGCGCGCGGTCTGCTAAAGTTGCTTTCGCGTCCTTCGACATCGCAGCGAAGTCAAAAACTTCGCTGCTCCGCTCAGGATGCTTTACTTCATTTGTTGCTTCCATCAAATCAAGTTGCGTGCTATGCCGGCCTCGCCAGCGCGATAGATCGAACTGCGACAACAATGACGCTTGATCGCCTAAGCCATCAAACGCATTGGCCTTGATCAAGTTGATCACTTCGGTGTGTTGCGGCTGCGCGCGGATCAAGAAATCTTCGATCGAAGTGAAAGGCCGCTGGATCACGATCGACTTGATCGTCGTGTGAGTGAGTTCGCGCACTTGGCCGAGTCCCATCCACAACGCCTTGCGATCGATCGGATCGAGCGTGAAAGATTCGTTGCTGTGATTCACATGCGGTGGTTTTACACTCAAGCCCAATTGCCGCGCTTCGGCCATGTATACTCGTGGCGAATAAAATCCGCCCCAGACTGCCAGCCGCGCGGCCATGAACTCCGCCGGGTAATGCGTCTTGAGATACGCCATGCGATAAGCCACCGCGCCGTAGCCCGCGCTGTGCGCTTTCGGAAAACCGTAACCCGCAAACACTTTCATTAAGTCCCAAACTTTTTCGGCGATCGCTTCCGTCATCCCGCTGATCGATTGCGCGCCTTCAACAAACTTCATATGCAACTGCGCCATTTCACGTTCGGACTTCTTCGACATGGCGCGGCGCAAGATATCGGCTTGCCCCAATGTGAAGCCGCCGATTTCATGCGCGATGCGCAGCACTTGTTCTTGATACAAGATCACGCCGTATGTTTCACCTAAAATTATTTTGAGCGACGGATGCAAATACTCGGCGGATTCTTTACCCAAATGTCTGCGCACAAATGCATCTTTGAGTCCGCCTTTCAACGGGCCGGGTCGATATAAAGCCAGCGCGACGATCAGATCGTCGATCGTGCGGGCCGATAGTTCGCGTACCGTCATGCGCATGCCCGGACTTTCGATCTGGAAGCAGCCGATCGTTTTCGCCGCCGATAGAGTCCGCGCGGTTTCCGGATCGTCGAGCGGACTCGATTCGATCGAGAACGTTGAATCGCGCTGCTGGATCAATTCGATGCAATCTGCCATGACGGTCAACGCGCTGATGCCAAGTAGATCGATTTTGATCAAACCCAGTTTCTCAATTCCTTTCAGATCGAACTGCGTGATCAACAATCCCTTCGTTGCATATTGCAGCGGGACGAGATCGGTAATCCGATCGGGTGCGATGACGATCCCGCCCGGATGGATCGATAAATGGTGCGGCGTGCCGATCAGCTGCTGGCTGATTTCGATCGCTTCACGCTCGATCGAGTTGCGCGCAGATTCAATCAATTGCGCTTCCTGCACTTTTCTTAGCGCACGCGGCGTCCAGTAAGATGGCAGATTCTTGGAAAGTTCCTTGATGCGGCTTTCGCTGATCCCATAGACCTTGCAAACCTCCCGCAGCGCCGATCGAGGTTGCAGCGTCGCATAAGTGCAGACCATTGCTACATGATCCGATCCATAGCGGCGATACACGTAATCGATCACTTCGTCGCGGCGGCGCGAACACAAATCCAGGTCGATGTCGGGTGGATCGTGCCGTTCGAGCGAGAGGAATCGTTCGAAATACAAATTATGCTTGATGGGATCGACGTCATGAATGCCGAGGCAATACGCGATCACCGACGACGACGCCGAGCCGCGCGGCGAGACGGGCACGTGATGTTCACGCGCAAAACGCACAATGTCTGCGACGACGAGAAAGTATGGCGAATAACCAAGCGCATCGATGATGTCGGTTTCTTTCTTGAGCCGAGCTTCGATCTCAGGTGTGACTTCTTTGTATCGATCCGCCGCGCCTATGATCGCAAGCGACCACATTTCTTCGCGTGGCGATCGATGGTTCGGTAGATCGAGTTTGGGGAAACGATATTGGCCGAGTGGAAAATCGAAGCGGCACAGATCGGCGATGCGCCGCGTATTTTCTAAAGCCGCCGGAAATTTTTCAAAGCGCTGCTGCATGTCTTCCGGCGAGGGGAATGAATAATCGGGCAGGGGCGATAGTTCATCGATGCGCTGAGCAAGCCGCATCGCGGTCAATACTTGATACTTGATTGCATCATCAGGCGAAAGATAGTGGATGTCATGCGTGGCGACAGTTTGAATATTCAATCGATCGGCTAATGATTGGAGAGCGTGTGCGAGTGGAATGCCAGCTTGATCAAGTATTTGCAATTCAATGAAGAGCCGATCGTTTCCAAACAGATCAATCAATTCAGTTAGATACTGTTCATCCGCTGCCGCATCGCATTGACCGGACAGCGCGAGCAACCCATCGGTGTTCTGTACTAACTCGTGGATACTTAGCCCGCGCTTGAGCGCCGCTTCTCGATCGGGCCGCGCTTGCAGGTGCGTCACCAACCGCGATAGATTGGCATAGCCGATCATCTTTTGGGCGAGCAGGACGATCGAGTGGGTGCGATCAACCGTAAATTCCGCGCCGATGATCGGCTGAATCTTTGCCGATCGGCAGCATGCAATGAAATCGGGCACACCGTATAACGCGTTCGAATCTGTCAAAGCGAGTGCGGGGAGATGCAGCGCTTGAGCGTGATCGACGATCTGATCTATCGACGCGACACCGTCGAGCAAACTCCAATGTGAATGAACTCTAAGGGGAACAAACACCATGCCGCGATTGTATCATGACCACGGACCACTGACGACAAACCACAGTAGATCGATGGCAATCGCTCATTGATCGTTTCAGTGGCAGCGCATCAATTTTGAGATGAACCAACTATGGTCGGTGGTCAGTTGTCCGCCGACGTCTATTCGGCCAGATCCTCGACCGGCGGTTCGGTTTCTTCCGGTTCGTTGGCTTTGCGATCGAGAATCTGCATCGTCTGCGCGACGATCAGTGTGCGCGAATGCGTCTCGCCGCCGTCTTTATCTTCCCACCGTTCCGATCGCAGCTGGCCGTCGATGTAGACGAGGCGGCCTTTCTTGAGGTAACTCAAACAGATCTCGCCGAGTTTGCCCCACGCGTTGATCAGGAACCAGTCGGTGGCTTCCATCTTTTTGCCATCGGCCGCTTTCCACGATCGATTCACGGCGACGCTGAACGCGGCGTACTTCTTGCCATTGGCAGTGAAGCGCGCTTCCGGGTCTTTGCCCAAATTTCCGATCAGTTGAACGTGATTCAAGGCTGGCATGTTGGATCTCCTTTTCCTGGCTTGGATGCCTCCAAGCGATCGATCTGCGCACACGCCTTGCGGCTGAGGTAAGTTTAGTACATTGCCGTAAAAAAGTAAAATGCAATTCAAGCGCGTGTAACTGAAAGGCCGACGCCCGCTGCACTTTGCAGCGGGCGTCGGCCTGTTTCTTGTCATCAACGCTTGGCGATATTGTCCCTAGCGATTATTCATCGCCAGCGGCAGGAACACGCGATACAGATCAATCGTGATCGATTGCTGCGCCGATACGACAATCGACGTGCACAGGTTGTAAGTTTCGAGATTGATCGTC
>JBGQGR010000162.1:0-6761 GCA_041497495.1 Anaerolineae bacterium
ATCCGCGCACCGCTGTGTTGCCCGGCACAGATGATATTGAAGAAGGCGAAAAGTTGATGGTCGCGCCGTTGTTCGCGCGCGATCAAGTCATCGGCGTGATGGCCGTCTGGCGCAACGTGAACGATCCGATCTTCTCTCAGGAAGACCTTGACTTCGTCATCGGCATATCGCGTCAAGCGTCGATCGCCATTCAGAATGCCAGATTGTTTGAAGAGACCGAACGCCGCGCGCGCGAATCGGCGGCGACCGGTGAAATTTTGCGGATTATCAGCCAGTCACCGGGTGACGAACGGCCGGTGCTCAAGGCCATTGCCGAATACGCCGCGCGTTTGTGTCAAGCCGACGAAGCGTTCATTGTGCGCGCTGAAAAGGATTGGCTGATCAATGCTTCGGTTGAGATTGAAGAGGGTATGTCGATTGAAGACATGCGCGCACCATTAGATCGTCAGATGGTTGGCGGGCGGGCCCATTTGGAACGCCGCACCGTACAGGTGGCAAATTTGGCCGCCGCATCCGACGCGGAATGGAAACTCGTCAAAGAGCGCGCACTTCCCTTCGGCATCCAATCCATACTGGCTACACCTTTGCTGCGCGAGAATGAATCACTCGGCGTCATCGTCATCCAGCGCAAGTTGCCCGAGCCGTTTAATGAAAAACAAGTTGCACTGATCGAAACCTTTGCCGATCAAGCTGTGATTGCCATTGACAATGCGCGGCTGTTTGAAGAAAAAGAAAAAGCCCGCGCTGAGGCGGAAACGGCCAATCAGGCCAAGAGCGCGTTCCTCGCGACGATGAGCCACGAGATCCGCACGCCGATGAATGCCGTCATCGGCATGAGCGGCTTGTTGTTGGACACGCCGCTTAATACCGAGCAGCGTGAGTTCGCCGAGATCATTCGCAACTCCGGCGATGCGCTGCTAACGATCATCAATGACATTTTGGACTTCAGCAAGATCGAAGCAGGCAAGATGGAACTGGAATCACAGCCGCTCGATCTGCGTGAATGTGTGGAAGGCACACTCGATCTGATGGCCGGCCGCGCCTTCGAGAAGAAACTCGATCTGGCCTACATCTTTGACGATGCCGTGCCGAACGCGATCGTCGGCGATGTCACGCGCCTGCGCCAAATTATTTTGAATCTGCTATCGAACTCGATCAAGTTCACCGCGCAGGGCGAAGTGGTGCTGCAGGTCTCGGTCGATCAGTATGTCGATCCCTTAGCTAGTGATCGATCGGGCGTGCAGCAGCTGCACTTCGCCGTGAAAGATTCCGGCCTCGGCATTCCACCCGATCGGATGAACCGGCTATTTCAATCGTTCTCGCAAGTGGACACATCGACCGCCAGAAAATTCGGCGGCACCGGTCTCGGCCTCGCCATCAGCAAACGCTTGAGCGAATTGATGGGCGGCACGATGTGGGCCGAGAGCGAAGGCATTCCCGGTCAAGGCGCAACGTTTCATTTCACCATTCTCGCTAAACCCGCAGAGCTAGCTGTTTCCCAACGGCGCGATCTGCGTGGCGATCAACCGCAGTTGAAAGACCAGCGCGTGTTGATCGTCGACGACAACGATACCAATCGGCGCATCATCACGTTGCAGCTGCACAAGTGGGGCATGCTCACGCGTGATACCGCCTCCGCACGTGAAGCGTTAAACTGGATCGCGCAGAATGAAGTATTCGATGTGGCGATCCTCGACATGCATATGCCGGAGATGGATGGTATTGCCTTAGCCACTGAGATTCGCAAACAACGTGATGCGAAAGCGCTGCCGCTGGTCTTGTTTACCTCGTTGGGTCGCCGCGAAGCCGAAACCGAATCGATCGGGTTTGCCGCGCACTTGAACAAGCCGCTGAAGCCGTCAGCGTTGTTCGATGCGATGATTGGCATTTTCACCGATCAAGGCGCGCTGCTGAAGACACCAACTGCGCCGCTCAAGCCGCAAATGGATCCGGACATGGCGAAACGGCTGCCGCTAAAAATCTTGTTAGCGGAAGACAACGCCGTCAATCAGAAATTAGCCATTCGCTTGTTGCAGCAGATGGGCTATCGCGCCGATGTGGCGGGCAACGGCCTGGAAGCGATCGAAGCCGTCGAGCGGCAGAAGTACGATGTGATTCTGATGGACGTGCAGTTGCCGGAAATGGATGGACTCGAGGCGACGCGTGAAATTCGCAAGTTGAAGGTTGCCGCGCAGCCGCGCATCATCGCCATGACCGCCAACGCCATGCAAGGCGATCGAGAAATGTGTTTGGCCGCCGGGATGGATGATTACATCAGCAAGCCAATCCGCATTGAAGAATTGGTGAATGCGTTGAATCAAACGCAGGTTGTGCACACTGCGAGTCATTCCCGCGCAGGCGGGAATCCAGAGTAAAATAACTGGACATCTTTGACCGGCACAGCGCGCAGCGTGACCGTGCAGCCGACGAATGAGAATTTTGATCATCAGTTACAATAAGGTCGAGCGAGAACACTTATGAAGAAGACTGAAGCACCTAAAAAGAAACCAACTCGATCGAAGAGCAGCGCCAAGCCCAAACCTCGATCGGCGGTCAAGCCGATCGGGAAACAGACGAAGACCGCGATCGATCCACGCGTGATCGAATTGCAAGCCAGCGCCGATCGCGCGCTGGCGAGTGGTGATCCGGATCGAGCGCTCGATCTGTACACTCAAGCGCTGGCATACGATCAGCTGCCGTATGAGATCGAACTGAGTTTGCGTGAAAGCCGCGCACGCTGCCACAATTACGTAGGCAATGATGCCGCTTGCCTCTCGGATCTCGAAGCGCTGCATCGTCGTGCGCGGCGGCAGCGCGATGTCCGACGCCAAGCTTACGCGCTTAGGCTCTTAGCGGATGCGGCGAGCGCCATTGATGCGACGACCACTCGCCCCGTGGCTAAGGCCGCCCAAGCGTTGATCCGCACAGCGGCTGATGCGCAGAGCCAAGCGGACTGTCTGGCAGCGCTGGCGTTTTGCAATTGGGCCAGCAACAATCTGACCCAAGCGAGCGAACAACTCGAGCAAGCGCTAAGTCACTATCGGCAGTGTGGCGATCGTGCCGGCGAAGCGAATTGTCTGCTGTTCCTGAGTTGGGTCTACTCAACCACGGGCAAAGCCGATCGAGCGCGGGTGCATGCTCAAGCGGCCTGGCAATTATTCCGCGCGCTGGGCGATCGATATTACGAAGCGCGCGCGCTGAATAATTTGGCGAACGCCACAGCAGACTATGCTCAAGTCCGGGCTTGCTTGGAGCAAAGTTTGTCGATCTATCAAGACGTCGGCGCGCGCCGGATTCAGAACAGCAGCTACAACAACCTGGCCTTGCTGTATAGCAACTTGGGCCTGCACAGCACCGCGCGCAATTATCTTGAGCGAGCGGTCGAGAATGCGCGTCGCATGAATGCGCGACGCTCACTCGCGATTGTCTTGTGCAGTTTGGGGCTAGTGTACTTGCAGATGGGCGAGCATGACCGCGCCGCGGCTGCTTTCGAGGAAAGCCGCCCTCTAGCCAGCGAAATCGGGCTGGCGTCTTTTGAATCGGAAGACTTTACCGGACTGGGCCGTGTCGAGCTGGCACGCGGTCACACGGCTGAGGCGCTGCGCAGGCTGGAGATGGCTTACACACTCGTGCAGAATCTGCCTTATCCGAGTGAAACGTTGACCACACTCAACTGGTTAGGCGCGACGCACTTGACCGCTGGTGATTTGAGCGCAGCGGATCGCTATTCAAAACAAGCGATCGATCTGCTGGCCTCAAGGCACGAAGTCAACTTCGTATATCCACCGCAAGAGACTTGGTGGTGGCGATATCAAGTCTTAAAAGCAAAAAATGAAAATCGAAAGGCCAGTAGCAAAACTAAAAGCAAACGCGCTCAATCAAATGAAGACGCTTGGCTCGCGCTGAACAAAGCGCATGAGTTGATGCTGAACAATATCGTCGAGTTGAGCGATGAAGGCTTGCGGCGCAACTATTTCAACAAGGTGGCGATCAACCGCAGCATCGTGATCGATTGGACGCGTGAGGCGCTTGATCGTGGCATCCCGATTGAATCAGCGGCAGCTCGATCGGGCAACTTGCAGGAACAGTTCCGGCGGCTGTTATCGATCGGCGTGCGGCTGAATGAGCCGCGCGAAGTTAGCGCGCTGCTCGACTTCATCATGGATCAGTTGATCGAGTTGTGCGGCGCAGAACGCGCGTTATTGATCTTAGTGAATCAAGCGGGGCAACGATCGATCGCAGCTTCACGTGGTTATAAAGATGTTGAAGAACTGGCGGCGCTTCAAAAAGTTTCTGGTTTGCTGGACGACGTGACGCGCAAGCAAAACGCGGTGTTGCAGGCAGAACCATCGGCAGTCGATCAAGTTCCGACGGCGCTCAGTCAAATGGGTGTGCCGCTCGTTTCGCGCGGACAGCTGATCGGCTTGATGACTGCCGAAAATCACGCGCTGTTCGGCTCGTTCACGCCAATCGATATCGATCTGATCGCCGCGTTCGCCAATCAAACCGCCTCCGCCATCGAGAATGCGCGCTTGTATCAAGGCTTGGAACAGCGCGTAACCGAACGCACGGCGGAACTGAAATCCCGCGTGGACGAACTCGCCATCCTCAATAGCGTGGGCGAAGCCATGGGCAAGACGCTGGATGTCAAGACCATGGCGCAGATCGTCGGCGACAAGGTGCGCGAAATTTTTAATGCCGACTTCACCGCGATTATATTGTTCAACTCGCAAACCAATCTATTCGATCACCGCTATTACTATGTACAGAAGTACATTGAAAACCCGCCGGCTTCATTTCCGCTGGGGCAAGGACTGACCTCGCGCGTGTTCCAATCACGGCAACCGTTGGTGTTTGGCACACTCCAAGCGACGCTGGATGCCGGAGCCATTATCCATCCTCCGACGAGCCCAGATGACAAAGACACAGAAACTTATCTTGGCGTACCGATCATTGTCGGCGATCGGGCGATTGGTGTGGTTAGCGTTCAGAGCTATCAACAAAATGCCTATGATGCAAACAGCGTGCGCTTGCTCTCGACGCTTTCAGCCAACATGGGCGTCGCCATCGAGAACGCGCGTCTCTTTGAAGCTGAGCAGCAGCGCGCCGCCGAACTGGCGATCATCAACAGCGTGCAGCAGGGGCTGGCCTCTCAACTGGATATGCCAGCGATTTACGAATTGGTCGGCGACAAACTCCGCCAGGTTTTTGGCAATGCAGATGTCACGATCGGGATTTACGATCCCAAAACGGATATGGCCTCGGCGCCGTACTTGGTCGAAAACGGGCAGCGGATTCAGATGACGCCATTCAAGGTAAATGGCATCGGTTTTATAGGCGAGCTGATCCGCCAGCCGCGGACCATACTGGTTAATGAGAATCTTAAGCAAGTGGCTGAAAGCTATGGCAGCTATGTTATCGAAGGCACCAGCTGGCCTAAAGCAACGCTCAAAGTCCCGTTAATCGTGGGCGGTGTAGTGCGCGGCTTGTTGGAATTGCAAGACATGACTAAAGAGCACGCGTTTACCGATTCGGATGTGCGCTTGCTTGAAACGATTGCCAATAGCATGAGCGTGTCGTTAGAGAATGCGCGCTTGTTCAATGAAACCCAGCGGCTGTTGAAAGAAACCGATCAGCGTGCGGCCGAACTCGCCTTGATCAACAGCGTGCAAGAAGGGCTGGCCTCCAAACTCGATTTCCTGTCGATCGTCGATCTGGTCGGCGACAAAGTCTGTGAGATCTTCGGATCGCAGAATATGTCGATCGGGTTGTACGATCGCGCCACGAATACGTTGAGGATGCCGTATTTCGTCGAAAGCGGCAAACGCTATCCGATCGATCCGGTGGTGCTGACAACAGGTTTCTCGGCGCACGTCATTCGCACGCGCCAGCCGCTGATGATCAATGAAGATCAATCTCGCCGGGCGCAGGAATTGGGCGCGCTGATAATTGGCGATGCCGATCCTGCGGCCAGCGCGCCGATCGACGAACAGAGCTATTTGTGCGTGCCGATCTTGAAAGGCGACGAAACGATTGGCATTCTCACTCTCTACGAAAATCATAAGCACGCATTCACTGAAGCGCATGTCAATCTGCTTCAAACGCTGGCCTCGGCGATGAGCGTGGCGTTGGAGAATGCGCGCCTGTTCGATGAGACCAATCAGCGCGCCGCCGAACTGGCGATCATCAACAGTGTGCAAGAAGGCTTAGCATCCAAGCTGGATATGCAAGCCATCTATGATCTGGTGGGCGACAAAATACGAGAGGTCTTCGACGCACAATCGGTAATCATTGCGACTTTCGATTATGCCACGCAGACCGCCTTTGGAGGCTATATTATTGAAAAAGGGAAGCGGTTTTATCCAGAGCCTGGACCATTCACTGACACAAACAAGTATTTGATCCGTACGCGTCAGCCGCTGCTTATCAATGACCATTGGAACGAGCGCATGGCTGAACTCGGCCTCGTCCCCTATCTTATTCCAGGTTCTGAGTGGGACAAATCTTCACTTTTCGTGCCGCTCATTGTTGGCGATGAAGTCAAAGGTATGGTCAAGCTGGGAAACAACGACCGCGAGAACGCCTTCAGTGAATCAGATGTCCGGTTGCTTGGCACGCTCGCTTCATCGATGAGTGTGGCGTTGGAAAATGCGCGCCTGTTCGATGAGACCAATCAACGCGCGGCGGAACTGGCTTTGATCAACAGTGTGCAGCAAGGACTCGCGTCGAAGTTGGAGGTGCAAGCCATCTACGATCTGGTC
>JBGQGR010000163.1:0-6757 GCA_041497495.1 Anaerolineae bacterium
CTAATACTGAGGATATTCACTATGCCCGAAAAATCCGTCGCGCAAAAATTATTCATCAAAGAAGGCCAGAGCGTTCTATCGATCAACGCGCCAAAGAACTATACGGCGTTGCTTGGCGAACTGCCGCAGGGCGCAAAGTTGACGACGAAGATAAGCGCGCCCGTCGATGCGATTCACTTCTTTGCCGATTCGCGCAAGGATTTGGAAGCGCACGCGCCGAAACTCAAAGGTCGGTTGAAACCCAACGGCCTGCTCTGGATCATGTATCACAAAGGCACATCGAAGGTGAAGACGGACATCCATCGCGACACGATCAATGCGTACGCGCACACGATCGGGTTGGAGGGCGTGATGCTGATCTCGATCGATGAGGATTGGTCAGGGATGAGGTTCAAGAGCATGTGAAGACCACCTGTCAGTTCGAGCCGCATCTGCCTGCCCTGTCTGCTTTGTGCAGGATTCGCGGCGAGAAATCTCAGCTTGCGCCAGCGTCGAGTGTGAACCAGAGCAGAGATTTCTCACTGCGTTCGAAATGACATGCTAAACGAATTGAGCCGCCCCAAAAGGAGCGGCTCTTTTTTCTTGCCGTCATTGCGAGCCGCCGCAGGCGGTGTGGCAATCTACTGATCGAATTTGAGATTGCCACGGCGCAAACAGAAGCACCTCGCAATGACGTTTGGAATTACCTCAACACCAGCGGCAGGAATATATCGGAGCCGCCGCCCCCCGTTCCCATCTTGCCGAAGCGCGTGAAGTGATCGATCTGCATGGTGATTTCGTGATGATCTTCATCGATCACGAAACTATCCGGCGCAGTCCAGCTGTCGGTCGTCGTCGAGAAGTACGCCGGTCGAACGTGCCGCAGATCGAAATGCAATGCGGCGAGATCAGCCGGATCATACTTGAAGGTGATGACCACATCTTGATTGAAGTTCGAAGTGATCAATTCGCCGTCCGATGTGTAGGCTTCAAAGGCATAGCTCAAATCGATCGGATCAGCGTGCGCTTCGTGCGAGCCGTTCGCCAGCGGCGTAATGTGCAGGATCACATTGCCTGTCGCCGGGATCGCGCCCGCCGGAATGAAGATGCGCGTGCCGTCGGATAGTTCGATCGATCGATCTTGAGTTGGATCGAGCAGCACGGTCACCGGCGCGGGCTTGAGGTGCGGCCCGGACATCATCAAGTCTTGGAATGTAGGCCCAGGATTCGCTACGGTCACCATCGTTCGTGTGATCCAGTAGTGACTGTGCGTCTCATACGCCGCGGCCACATGCCAATCCATACCTGATAACGCGGCGAGATGATACACTGCCGTGATGGTGCCCGTGCCGCTGATCCACGCCACCGAGGTCGAGTAACCGTCATCGCCGCTCCACGCATACAGATGCACGAAGCCGCGCGTTGGCGATCCGCTGGTCAAACTAACGACGCCGATGATCTGCGCATCGGGCGTTCGATATTGCAGCTTCACGTTGGCCGATCCATTCTTGGGCACAAACACACCGACTTGTCGCGGATTGATAATGCGCGGATCGGGTAAGCGAGTCGATCGGACGTTGTACAAACCATACGGCAGTGTGATCGTGAACACGCCGCGATCATCGACCGGCGCGTGCAGCGTCAAGTGATTCAGATCGTGCGACACGGCCTCGGCCACCGCCACTGCGCCGATCGCCGGCGTGAGGCCATCTGTCAAAACGATCGTGCCGGTCAACAGTGCGTCTTTCTTAGCCACCGGCAGCACCACATCTTGACGCTGGCCCGCTTGCAGTGCATATGAGTGCGCACCGCCCACTTTCAAGAACACCGAATCGGGATCGATGTTGTAGTTCAACTGCCATACGCCCGCGGGCACCGGCAGCGTGAAGAAGCCGCCCACTTTCAGATCCGAGCCCGTCCACAGATCGTGACTCCACGCCCACACCTGCCCATCGACATTGACATTCAGGCTGGTGCGCGTGTTGAGCGTCACGCCTCGGAATTTCGCATTCTTCAGGATCAACGTGAAAGTGAGATTGGTCGTTTGATCGGCGATCGCGCCGGCCGCTTGCGCATTGCCATCCGACATATACGCTTGCCCGCCGGGCAAACGCACCGTCACCGAATAATTTCCAGCGGGCACATGCACGTCAAACGATCCAGAATCGATCGGCGCGCCGGTCTTCACCGATTGATCGGCGCTGATCGCTGCGGCGAAGCCGCTCGCGTCCGGCACGATATTGCCATCGGGATCGATCAACACACCGTGCAGTGTGGCAGTCGCAGTCGTCAATGTGAAATTTGTATCGGCTGTTACTTGCCCCGATTGAGCCTCTACGCTCAACGCATCGCCGATATACACGACTGCCTGATCGGCCGTAGGCGCAGGCCGCACCAGCCACGTGCCACTATACACATTCATGAGGTATGCGCCATCGAGTCCCGATCGAGTTCCGAAAGTTGCATGCGTATCAGGACTCCACGCGATTAACGGCACATCGGCCACAACTACGCCGCCGTCATCGATCAGCGTGCCGGTGATATACGCGTCGCGTGCGATCAAAGCGATCGTCGGCACGATCGTCGCCGTCAACGATCGAGCGATCACCTGATGCAGATCCGGCGGCGCGGCATACAACTGACTGTGCACGCGCAGATCAAGATTGTAGATGCCGTGCGGCACCTGGAACGTATATTGTCCAGCCAGCAGTTCGTGCGCCACGCCGATGCCTTCATCATTGTGCAACACCACCGTGATCGAGAAAGGCGGAATAGAACCATCGGGCAGCCGCACCGCGCCGAGCACATACGCGTCCGCGGTCAAGACATTGAAGTTCAACACTTTGCGTTCAACATTTGAGGTTCGACTGAATTCAACCACGCGCGCGGGGAACGGATACAACCAATTCGATGGCACAGTGCTGCTGATCGAATGCACACTGACCGCCCAAAAGCCGGGCGCAAGTGTGAGCGTGTAAACGCCGGACGCATCGGTGGTGGTCGCAGCCGCGCCCAACAGATCGATGCGATGCGCTTCGATCAACGCGCCGGTCACCGAGCTGCCGGTGTTCGTATGCACGAAGCCGCGCACTTGCTTGTCCGCAATGCCGAAGGTGAGTGTGATCGCGGCCGGCACAGTAACCGTCACCGGCTGAGGCGGCAGCAGCGCCGCCCGATCGAACGGTGCATCAACTGTCAGCGTGACCACATCGCCATTTTGAAATTCGCCGATGGCATACACGCCCAACGCGCTGCTCACATCGAAGCGATGATGACCACTTGAATCGATCGCGTGCACGATCGCATTGTTGACCGGCAAGTTTAACGCGTCTTTGACGAAGCCCCACACTTTAGCCGGCCGCAAAGTCAATGAAATGTATTGCGGCGTGCCCGGATCGATCGCTACATCGATCGGCACGGATTTCCAATACGGCAAATTGGGAACGGGCACTGCCACCAGCGTATAGGTTCCGGTCGGCAGTCCACCGATCGCAAATTGGCCGCTGGTGGCGGATCGTGCTTCGACCAAGATCGGAATGCCGTGCGGCGAAGTGTACGCTTCAACGGACGAATTCGCGGGCGTGAAGCCATCGGGCAAATACACCGTGCCTGATACACTGGGCGTTGATAGCGTCAGCGTGGGCACATTCACCGCTTGCGTCAATACATGCACTGCTACCAGATCGGATGGACCGTAAGTGAGTGATCCGATCGAGGGTTCGCCGCGAATCAGATAGACGCCC
Organism: Anaerolineae bacterium; assembly: GCA_041497495.1. Classification (GTDB taxonomy): domain Bacteria; phylum Chloroflexota; class Anaerolineae; order Fen-1058; family Fen-1058; genus JBGQGR01. The sequence continues at coordinate 3,723 of JBGQGR010000163.1, forward strand.
GGTTCGATCGCCGGAAAGCTGTACGTGCCACTTAGGATCGATACCACGCTGAGACCGCGCGTCGATCCGTCGAGATTCAACAGCATCGCTTTTGTGCCCACCGGCACGGGCAGCGATCCGTTCGGTAAAGTAATCACGCCGCCAATCGTCGGTGGAGTGATCAAGCTTGCCGAGGTAGCCTGCACGGTCAAAGACACAGCCATGAACGCCAGCGCCAAGCCTGCGAGCATCAGCCCAAATTGAGATCTGATTTTAGTCATACGCTCCTTTCAAGTTTCATAAAAGGTTCTGCACTACACAACGATACTGCTATCACACAGTTACAAGCCATCCTATTCCTCCTGCTACGGAATTTGCTCTTGCACATGTATCATCGCTCATCAGCGTTTCATCTAAGTAGCGCGGGTGTAAACGCTGTGTAAAACGCCGACTGCGATTGGCTATTTTAGGACTATTTGCCTACGCAGTTCTTGCGCGAGACGGCGTGAAACAAAACCGCCGATCGAAATTCGATCGGCGGTCCGTCTGACATGTGTTCTTCTAATCAGGGCATCACGATAACTGTGCCCTGCATCGCTACACCGTGAACCTTGCAATAATAGGTGAACGTGCCCACCGCACTAAATAGATGAGAGAACGTCTGCCCCATGCTCAACATTCCAGAGTCCCAACCGGGCGTCGATGAACAGACACCACCTGGGCATGAACCACTCGTTGTTGTATGCAACACGGGATCGTTGTTACGCCAGACCACCTTTTGACCAACGTGAATCATTACGGTTGATGAACTGAACGCAAAGTTCTGAATCGCTACCATAACCTGCCCACTAGGTGAGGGTGTGGTCTGTGGCGAAGGCGTAGGATATACAGACGGCGGATAGACTGGCGGAGCGTACTGACGAGAACATGGTATCAATAGGCGCATACCTGCAAAGATTAAATTAGGATTAGGTAATCCATTGTATGCTGCTAGGCTAAACTGATTTAGGCCAAACCGCAGCCCAATGCGAAATAAATCGTCACCAGGTAAAACCATATAGACCGTGGACGAACATGGCGGTGTATAGCTGATCGGCGCACACGGCACACGCAGTACCGTGCCGGCAAAAATAAAATTGGGGTTGCGAATGCCGTTCGATTGCGCCAGACTGAAAGCAGAAGTCTGAGAGCGTGCTGCGATCCAGCTCAACGTCTCGCCAAAACGGACTGTGTGAAAGCACCCGTTCCATGTAACCGAGCTTGAATAACTTGCTGACTCACGATCAATAGTTTTAGCCAGCGAGGTTTCAGGAAATACGCTAACCGTGGTAGCGATGAAAGCTATTGCAATCAACGCAGCGCGGAATCGACTCAAATTGCGTTTCATCTTGCCACTCCTTAGAATGTTTGAGCAGTCGATCTATTTCGATTTGTTGATCTATACGTACTATACAGCGAGATGGATTTCGACGGATCCTTCATGGCAATCGTCGAGGTCGGTTAATGGATAAAATACAAACAAAACCGCCGATCAAAATACGATCGGCGGTTCTAATCTGCACATTGGGCGACCACGAGGGTCGCCCCTACAAATTACACCAACAACCTCAACGGTTCTTCCAGATTCTGCTTCACCACGTGCATGAACTTGGCTGCTTCCGCGCCATCGGTCACGCGATGATCAGCGGCGATGGTGATCTTCAACGTCTTACCCGCCACAATCTGTCCATCACGCACGATCGGCACATCGCGCACAGTGCCCACGGCAAGGATCGCCGCTTCGGGTGGATTGATGATCGCGGTGAACGAATCAACTTCGCCGAACATGCCCAGATTGCTGATGGTGAACGTGCTGCCCTGCATTTCTTCAGGCCGTGCTTTGCCGTTCTTGGCGCGCGTCGCGATGTCACGTGCCTCACGCGCGATCTGCGACAGCGGCTTGCGATCGGCTTCGTTGACGACAACAGTGATCAGGCCTTGATCAAGCGCGACGGCGATGCCGATGTTGACCGATCCATGTCGCTGGATGCCGCTATCGGTATACGCAGCATTGATCGATGGGAAGTAAGTCAAAGCTAAGGCCGAAGCTTTGATCACCATATCGTTGATGCTGATCTTGCCGTCATCGCCGATAATCGCATTTAACTTCGATCGCAAGGCCAGCGCTTCACTCATCTCAACTTCGATCGTGACGTAGAAGTGCGGCACGGTTTGTTTGCTGGCCGTCATGCGCCGCGCGATCGTTTGGCGCAGCTTCGATGGCGTCACCATTTCATCTTTCAACAGCGACGAACCCAACATCGCAGGTGCAGCGACACGCGGCGCAGATGCTGCGGCCATTGGCATCGATCCGGCGGCATCGACATCGCGTTTGACGATCCGACCGCCGGGGCCAGTTCCGGTCACATCGGATATATTGACGCCGCGCTCATTGGCCACGCGCTTGGCTAACGGTGAGGCTTTCACACGCCCGTTGCCTTTGCTCGCCACGTGCGCGGCTGTTGGGGCGACCATCGGCACGGTGGATGTCGAAGCAACTGCGGGTGTTGAAACGGCGGCTTCTTCTTGAACAACAGCTGCTTTCGGCGCAGCGGCTGATCCTTTACCTGACTCAGCGATCAACGCCGAAATATCCTCATTCGGTTCGGCAATGATCCCGATCAATGTCCCAACCGGCACGGTCGATCCTTCACTCGCTAATATTTCGCGCAGCACGCCATTGCCAACCGCTTCGGTCTCGATGTTGACCTTGTCGGTTTCGATCTCGGCCACCGGCTCGCCCTGCTTCACCGCCTCGCCGACTTTCTTCAGCCAGCGCGACACTTTGCCTTCGGTCATATCGAAGCCCATTTGGGGCATCGTTATTTTAGTCGCCATATCTCACCCCCTTAAGCCAGCGCAGCTTTGACCGCTTTGACTACATCTTTCGGCCACGGCAGAGCTGCTTGTTCCAGGTTCTTGGCGTACGGCATGGGCACTTCCAAACTGCCCACTCGCCCGACCGGCGCATCGAGATAATCGAAAGCGTCTTGGGACATGCGCGCGGTCACTTCTGC
>JBGQGR010000164.1:0-6754 GCA_041497495.1 Anaerolineae bacterium
CTACGCGATCGAGAATTACAAGCACAACGAATTTCACAATGAGAAGATCGGCATGTTCGGTGGCTTCGAAACGCTCGATGATCAAGCCGTGGCAAATGCGCTGCTCGCTCAAGCCGCGGCTTGGGTGAAAGCGCGCGGCTTGACTGCGCTGCGCGGCCCGTTCAATTTCTCGACGAATGAAGAATGCGGCTTGCTGATCGATGCCTTCGACGATACGCCACGGCCGTTGATGACTTACAATCCGCCGTACTACCAAAAATTGATCGAGACCGCCGGCTTGAGGAAGACCATGGACCTGCTCGCTTATCATCTGGAAGTGATAGATATTCAGAAGGGCGTCGATGCGCTGCCGGCCAAGTTGAAACGCGTGACCGACCTGTTGATGAAGCGGAATGAAATTGTCATTCGCAAAGTCGATATGAAGCATCTGGACGCAGAGATCGAATTGCTGAAGAAGGTCTACAACTCGGCGTGGGAGAACAACTGGGGCTTTGTGCCTATGACGGAAGAAGAGTTCGAGCATCTGGCGAATGGCTTGAAGCCCGTGCTGGATCCCGATTTGATATTTATCGTCGAGGCCAAAGGCAAACCGATCGGTTTTAGCTTGACCCTGCCGGATGTCAATGTGCCGCTGTTGCATGCGTACCCTAATCCCAAGACGCCTGATATTTTGACGCAGATTCAATTTTTTGCAAACTTTAAACTGCGTCGATCGCTGATGAAGTACGTACGCGTGATCGCGTTGGGCGTGATCAAGGAATATCGCTTGACGGGCGTGGACGGCTTGCTGTATCGCCGCACGGCTGAAGAGGCGCTGAAGAAGGGCTACAACATCGGCGAGTTCTCGTGGATTTTAGAAATCAATGCGCCGATGCGCAATGCGATAGAAGGCTTAGGCGGAAAGGTATATAAGACTTATCGGATTTACGAACGACCGTTATAGGGGAAGCGTAAGGGCAGGTTTCAAACCTGCCCTTACAATTTATACACCCTTCGCGATCGATTCACCATATTTGATCAATGCCTCAACCCTCGATCGATTCGGTGATTCGGCGTACACGCGTAACACCGGTTCGGTGCCGCTCGGCCGAATGAGCAACCACGATTCATCGGACAACAGATACTTCACACCATCCATCGATCGAACCTCAACGACTTGCGCGCCATCGATCGACTTCGGCGCGTCATTGGTCAAGCGTGCGACCATCTCTTTCTTTGCGATGGGTCGAGCCAGCGGCAAATCTTTTCGATCGTAATGCGCCGGGCCATAACGCCTCTGCAGATCGATGATCAGATCGCGCAGCGATACACCCGCATGCGACACAATCTCTAAAAGCAGCAGACCCATCAAGATGCCATCCCCTTCGGGAATGTGACCGCGAATGCTGATGCCGCCTGATTCTTCGCCGCCGATCAAGACGTCTTCCTTCATCATCCAATCGGCGATGTGATTGAAGCCGACCGGCGTCTCACGCAATTCCAAATGATGTGCCGCGCAAATCCGATCGATCATGCGGGTGGTCGAGACGGTCTTGACCACACTGCCGCGCAGTCCGCGTGTCTCAACCAGGTAACGCAACGCCAGCGCAAAACTGATATGCGGACTTACAAAGTTGCCGTCCTCGTCAACCGCGCCCGTTCGATCGGCATCGCCATCCGTGGCGACGCCGAAAGCGCCATGAGAGTTTTTCACCGCATCGACCAGCGCATTGAGATGGGGCAGGATCGGTTCGGGATGAATGCCGCCGAAGCCGGGATTCATCTCGCCGCGAATTTGCTGCACTTGCCAACCGGTGCCTTTGAGAAAATCGAGGATGTAATCACGCCCCGCGCCATACATCGCGTCGACGACGACCAAGCGCGGATGGGCCGACAAGACTTTTCGCGCAATCAATGATTCGAGGTGCGTTTCATAGGCTGTCGCCGGATCGAAACGGGTGATGATATGCATGTTCAGTCCGGCTTCTAGATCGATCGCTTTCAGCGCGAACGGACCGCTGCGCTCCAATAGCGTCTCGACGCGCTGTGTGTCTTCCGATAGGGCACTGCCGCCGAAAGCAGCTTTGAGTTTGATGCCGTTATAGCGCGGTGGATTGTGGCTGGCGGTGATCATCACGCCGCCGATCGCCCGTAGGTCTTTGACGGCAAATGACACGGCGGGCGTGGGCGCGTCGGACACGGTGAGATCGACGTGCAAGCCGTTTGCCGCTAATACACGCGCCACTTCGATCGCATATCGATCGCTCAGGAAGCGCGTGTCGAAGCCGACGACGACGCGTGGATTGCTACCGTCCAGTTCGATAAAGTATTCTGATAAAGCCTGCGCGACGCGGCGGACGTTTTCGAACGTGAAGTCTTCGCTGATGACGGCGCGCCAGCCGTCGGTACCAAAGTGTATCGACAAAAGCGTTCCTCCAAAAAATTAACGAGTAATGAGTAACGAGTAAAAAATATTGCGTGGTGCGTATGCCAAACGGACCACGCACTGCGTTTCATTCAACTAACAAGAACATTAAGTCATTCACATTCGTGCCGGTAGGCCCGGTAATGATCAAATCGTTAAGCGCTTCAAAGAAATGATATGCATCGTTGTTCGTTAAATAAGATTGCGCGTCAAGATTCATTTCGCGCGCACGCGCTAAAGTTTCGCCCGTCGCCATTGCGCCTGCGGCATCGGTCGGACCGTCGGTGCCGTCGGTGCCGAAGGATTCGATTAGCACGTTGGGCAAGCCATCGATCTCGATCGCCGCTGCTAAGGCCAGTTCTTGATTGCGGCCGCCCTGGCCTTGACCTGTCACCGTGACAGTCGTTTCGCCGCCCCAAATGATGCACGCGGGACGTTTGACGGGCCGCTCCGAAGCGAAGATTTCTTTCGCGATTGCGCCAATAACTTTTGCAACTTCACGCGCCTCGCCTTGCACGAAGGTTGAAACGAGCAAAGTGTTGAAGTCTAATTTCTTTGCCAACGCTTCAGCCGCTTCGGCCGCAAGCCGGTTGCTGGCGACGATGATGGTCTGATCGTTATCGAACAGCGGATCGCCGGGCTTGGGCGTTTCTGCCAACCGATCAGCTGTGCCAAGTTTCAAACGGACGCGTACAGATTGCGGCAGTCGATCGATTAGATCATTGCGCTCGATCACACGCCACGCATCGGCAAACGTCGATCGATCGGGTGCAGTGGGGCCGGAGGCAATGACCGATAGATCGTCGCCGACGACATCGCTCAACACCAATGAGATCATTGCTGCCTCACCGGCTATGCGCGCCAAGCTGCCGCCTTTGATCAGATCGAGATGCTTCCTAACGACGTTGACTTGATCGATTGACGCGCCCGCATGTAGCAAGAGTTTGGTGGCCGTTTGCAAATCTTCAAGCGAGATGCCTTCGGCCGGCAGCGTCATCAAAGCCGACGCGCCGCCGGACAAAACGCAGAAGACTAAATCGCGTCCGGTTAAATCACGCAATCGATCTTGTATGTCGCGCGCGCCGTTGATCGAATTTTGATCCGGCACGGGATGGCCGGCTTCATGCACGCGGATCGATGGGTGCAGCGATCGATCGATGTGCTGATACTTGGTGATGACCACGCCGCCGGTCAATCGATCGCGCAGGACTTCGGCCACGGCATCGGCCATCGGGATGGATGCTTTGCCCGCGCCGATGATCAACACGCGATCGAAATTCGCCAGGTCATAGGCTTGATCGTTGACGAGGATCGAGTTGCCGACACGCGTAAGAACGCGATAGACCGCTTCGGCCGGTTCGACGGCCTCGAGCGCGGCTTGTTGAAGTTGTTGGGCGACGGCGCGCAGATGATCGATCATATTTAATAAGGCAATGGCATGGGGATGCCATTGCTACGTTCATTTTTCTGCAGGACGGCATAGGAATGCCGTCCTGATTTATTTCCCATTCACGGCTGTGACTGCTGTCTGTGCCGCATCACTTGGTGTGGCGCGACCGGACAGCACATCGTCGATGGCTTTGCGCATGGCCGGACCGACGACATTCAGGATCGATGTCGATGGCGCGGCGAGGGCGCGCTGCAATTGATCGCCGATGAAGTGCGTATACGGATCAGTTTGAGCCCACTGCGCCAACGCGCTGCTACGCCCAGGTAAAACTTTGGCGGCTCGTGTCCACGCGCCGCTGCGTTCGGGCGAGAGCAGCGCCTCGATCAATTTCATCGCGGCGACTTGGTGGCGTGGATCGCGGGTGACGATAGCCAGTGTCCAACCGCGCGCGATGGGCGGGGCTGGTTGATCGATCGCAGGCTGGGCGGCAAACTGAAGATCGGGCAGCGCTTGAGCTGCGCTCATATAGTTCGACGCGTTGACATTCACCAGCGCCGAGTTTAATCCAATGAAAGTCGTCCAGACTTCTGTGTCGTTACTAAGATTCAGAATGTTGTCCGCCAATACGTTATTGCGCTGCGCTTGACGATACACTTCCAAGAGTTGAACCAGTGAATCTTGATCGAGCGTCGGCTTTTGATCGGCGTCTTGCAGTAGGCCGCCCGCCGCCAGATAGTGCGACAGCACTGCATCACTGACGCCGTTGCCGCCGTCGTGCAGCGCAAAAATGTAACGCTGCGTGGTGAGATCGCTCCATTTCGTCGGCGTCGACTTGATCGCGTTCGTGTTGATGACGAGATGTTCCAGATCGGCGCTGTAGATCACGCCATACAATTTGCCATCGATCGATCCGAGATCTTTGGCGAACGGATAAAGGTCCGATGCGAGATCCGGCGAGACCAGATCATCGATCGGCTGTACCAAACCCGATCGGGCGGCGGCGGCCAGATCGGTTGTGTCCAGCGCGATCACATCGGGCAAGATCGACGGCGCAACCGGACTGGCCGCGCTGAGCAGATCGAGCAAACCGCCTGCGCCGTGATCGTTTTTCGCGAACACTTGGACGTGCGTGTCGATCGATTGCAGTTGCTGGGCGAGCAGACGCCGGGCGGGCGAGTCAGTGCCGGGCGTATACGACGGCGGCGCCCACACCGTCAACGTGATGGGGCCGTTCGGCTCCGGCGTGGCCGTGGGCGCAGAGGTCTCGATCGGCGCAGGTAAACCGATCGGGGTTGAGGTGGGCGCGCTGGCTGTGACTTGAATCGGCTGGGTGTTGCAAGCCGAGAGGATCAAACCAGCCAATAGCGTGCCGAAGATAAATCGAATTAGGCGGAACATGCTCACTAAAATTTACATCCTTCAGGTAAGGCGTGAGGATTATAGCATGGTCGGTGGCACGGTTGTTCGCTGCAACCGGATAGAATAAACGGCCAACGTTCTAATGTTGCTTTGGCGCGATTTGGTCTATACTTGAGGTGAGTTGCCACTGGGAAATGCGAATTCTTTGCGCCCGAATACTTTCGAGGAGGAAGAGCATGTCTACCCGTAAATTGTTTTCAGTCGTTAGTTTGTTAATCATTGTGATGTTGTTGGCCTCGGCGTGTGCACCCGCGGCCGGGATCGCGCCAAGGTTGCCGGGAATAGCGAATAATCAATCGGCAGCGCCACAGGCCGCACCAGCCGCCGTGCCCGAAGCGCCGCAACCGGCTGGCGGCGCGACGAATTCAGATCAAAGTGCAACGACGTCGATCAAGAATCCGGTCGGCCTCGCGGTTTCGCCCTATGGCGCTAATCGCATGATCATCAAGAATGGCGAGATGACGTTGATGGTCGCCGACACCCAGCGGGCGATGGATCAGGTCGTCAATGTGGCGGTGACTTCAGGCGGCTATGTGGTCAGCAGCAAATCGTGGACGCAGGACAATTTCACCTACGCGTCGATCACGATGGGCGTGCCGGTCGATCAGTTTGAAGCGGCCCAACGTCAACTGCGCGCCTTGGCAATTGAAGTGCAGAGCGATACAGCTTCCGGTCAGGATGTCAGTGATCAGTTTGTCGATCTGCAATCGCAGCTGACCAACCTCGAAGCGACCGAAGCGCGCATCCGGCAGTTCCTCGACAAAGCGACTACAGTCGAAGAAGCGCTAGCAGTCAACAAGCAGCTGACCGAAGTTCAAGGCCAGATCGAGCAGATCAAGGGGCAGATGCAGTATCTCAAAGATCGATCGGCCTACTCGACGATCGCGGTGCAGTTGAATCCGCAGATTCCCACGCCGACGCCGACTGCCACTCCAACGGCGACGCCGACTGCAACGCCCGTCGCATGGTATCCGGAGAAGACATTGCATGAAGCAGCTGGCACTTTGAACGACGTGCTGCGCTCACTCGGAGATCTGTTGATCTGGCTCGGTGTGGTGGTTGTGCCCATCGTCGTGCCGATCGTGATTGTCGTGCTGATCGTCAATCGAGTGCGAAGGAAGAATGTGAAGGCGCCGAGCCCGAAGCCAGAAGCATAATCAAATGAAGGGGCGAGGTGACCCCGCCTTTACTAACCGCAGAGGCGCGGAGACGCAGAGATTTCAAATGCGGCTCCGCGCTTTTTTGCGCCTGACAGTTGTCGAATCAGCTTGATGCGCGTATACTTTGGGGCTGTACGATCGTTCGGAGTCCGGCTTCTTCATTGGTGCAGCTGCACCGATCGGATAACGGTTGGCCGAAAAAACTGGCAGGAGACAGCATGAGCACAACGAGACCTGTTTACATCGGGACGGATGGCGGCGCCACCACCTCCAAGGTGAGTGGCGTCTGGAGTGACGGCACGCCCGTATCGACTGGCATGCTTCAACGATCGACCAATTCGCAACTTGGCCCCGAGGCCGTCGTCCGCGGCTGGGTGGAAG
>JBGQGR010000165.1:0-6745 GCA_041497495.1 Anaerolineae bacterium
AAGGAACTGCCCGGCATTACCTCATTCGAATCGGACAACCACCAACATTGATACACTTGATCGCCGCTCAGCGTGGGCAAACCCTGCACGGCTAGAGCGACGCGATCATTCACCACATACATCGTCGCTTGATCGTTGGCAAATTGATCGGTAAACTTGACAGGCAGTGTCTGCACATTCGTCCCGATGAAAAATTGCTGGATCGATTTCTGCCAAGTTGTCATTCGATCCAACTGGGCTTGCTGAGTGCTCACTTGCGATTGCAAAGACAGCGCCCAACCGCCGACGCCGAACAACACGACGAGCGCAATGAGGATTGGGGCAAGCGCTGCTGGACGGGCAATCAACGGCCGATGCATGACACGTGGGGTCGATCGAATCTGCAAGAGAAGTTGCTGCTTAATCGCGGTGGGTGGCATTTCCGCAACGGGCGCCGACAACGCTAGTGAATCGACAATTGGCCGCAGCGTCTGCCATTCATTTCGATGCCGCTCACAGGTGCGCAAATGCGTGGCCACTGCTACAGCCTCTTCAACATCCAGCACGTCCAACATATAGGCCGGCAATAACTCGTCGGCTTGTTCGCAGTCAATGACCTCTATCACAATTTGCTCCACCCACTATTACGCACAATCATAAGTATTAGATGTTTTGGTCATCTTGGGTGCGCCGCAGTTCGTCACGCATCTTCAGCAAACCCAGGCGAATGCGCGTCTTGACGGTACCCAGCGGCGTCGATGTCTTCACCGCGATCTCTTGTTGTGTCAGGCCGCCGAAATATGCCAACTCCAAAGCTTTACGCTGCGGTTCGGGCAAATGGCTTAACACCTCACGCACGACCTCTCTTTGGCGAAGCATATCGACCATTTCCTCCGGTCCATCCAGCTGCGACGTCTTGAGCGAATCATCTAACTCCACCGCCGTGCCTTCCGGTCGAACCTTCAAGCGGCGCAGTTCATCGATCGCGCGATGGCGGGCAACGCTCATCAGCCAGCCGACAAATCGTCCGCGCTCTTCGACAAACGATCCAGCCGCGCGCCAGACGCTGTAAAACGAATCCAACACGATCTCTTCAGCCAGATTGCGTTCGCCGACAACACGCAGCGCCAGACTATACACCAAACGGCTGTAGCGATCGTACAACTCGCTCAACGCGTTGGCATCGCGGCGGGCCACTAATGCCACTAAAGCAGAATCATCCAAGCCGGAGTAATCCACGGCTCGATTCTATCACAAACAGGCATTAACTTGTAAACTGCATTGTGTGAGGTGTGTGATTGCGGTACAATTCAACTCGTGAGTGCTAAACCAATGATCGTTAGTCTGGTCTCGAATTTGATGTTTGCCACGCGGATCGAAAATGCTGCGCGATCAGCCGGTGGCTCGATCGTAAACCCGATCGATCTCGTCGCGCTTCAACAATCACTGCACGACGGCGCGCGCATGATCGTCATCGATGCCAGTGCGCCAGAGTATGATTGGCCAAATTGGGTGCGCGCGATCAAGGACGATCCCGCGACGGATAACATTCCGATCATTGTCTTCGGATCGCATGTCGATACTGCATTGAGGCGGAAAGCGTTAGAGGCGGGAGCCGATCGGTATCTGGCCCGATCGAATTTCTTTGACGGTCTAACAGAGTTCATCGCCAATGCGCTGCGCGATCGAACGGATGATCCGTGCAGCGAGCCGCTACCGGCCGGCGCAGTTCACGGGCTGGAAGAATTCAATGCGGGCAAGTTCTTTGAGCAGCATGAGACTTTGGAACTTGTCTGGCGCGCCGAGCTGCGACCGATCCGCGATCTATATCGCGGCATCTTGCAAATCGGTGTGGCGTGTTTGCAGATCGAACGGGGCAATCCGCGCGGCGCACTCAAGATGATCGATCGGGCGACGCGCTGGCTGCAGCCCTTTCGCCCGAACTGCCAAGGCGTGGAAGTCGATCGACTCTTGGAGGATACTGAGAAACTTAGAAGCGCGATAAGTCAATCAGATTTAGTAGAGCCTACACGCTTTCCTAAAGTCTATTTTGGAGATTAGAAATTGGAAATTGGAAGTTGGAGTGGCGCGTCTTCAAATAACGGCTTACTTCTAACTTCCAACGTCCAGCCTCCAACATCAATCATCAATCATTCACCGAATGAGGGAGATCAAACTTGGACTTCACGAACAAAGTCGCCGTCATCACTGGATCGGGTCGCGGCATTGGCCGGGCCATCGCGATCAACTTCGCTAGGCATGGTGCAGATATCGTCGTCAATTTCTTCCGCAATCGCGCGCCCGCCGAAGATACTGGGCGAGAGATCGAAAAACTTGGTCGACGCGCATTGATTGTGAAAGCCGATGTCGGCGAAGAAGAGGGCATGGATAAACTGATCGGGGAAACCGAAAAGTCTTTCGGCGGTCTCGACATCCTCGTGTGCAATGCAGCATCGGGCTACAATCGACCGGTGATGGCGCAGAAGATCAAGGGCTGGGATTGGACATTGAACATCAATGCTCGATCGGTGTTGTTCCTGTCCCAGAAGGCCGCGCCATTGATGCAGAAGCGTGGTCGAGGGTATATCGTTGCGATCAGCAGCCTGGGATCGATCCGCGTCATACCGGACTACGTTGTCGTCGGCGCCAGCAAAGCCGCTCTTGAAGCGGTTACCCGTTATCTCGCGGTTGAACTCGCGCCAATGGGCATCGTCGTCAATGCGGTCTCGGGCGGCGTTGTCGAGACCGATGCACTGCAGCATTTTCGCGTGACGCGAGACGATCACATTCTGGTTGAGACCGCCGATCGGACGCCGGCCGGCCGTATCGCCGTAGCCGAAGATATCGCCAACGTCGTCGCGTTCCTGTGCACACCCCAAGCGGAAATGATTCGCGGCCAAACGATCATTGTCGATGGAGGATATACGTTGCTGGTATAATATGACCAGCCAACGGAAGAAAAAATACGGATGACTCGCAGAGGCGCGGGACATCCGCGTTTTATTCTCATCAATGGATGTATGGTCACATGATTCTTCCCAGTGTCGCTGAACGCATCCCTGAGTATAATCGTTTAAACCCACACTACGACGGTGCCGCTCAGAAGATATATCAAGTGCAGGGCATGGAAGCCCTGCCCGCAATTTTTTGAAAACATAGTTTAACGCTATAGCAGAGATGGCTCCCACGCCATCGTTATGCAGGGTATGAGAACCCTGCCCACAATTATTTGAAACATCGAGAGCGGCGGGGGCATCTCGCCGCTTTTTGTTGATAGACTATATAGTTCATGCGTCATTGCGAGCGAAGCGAAGCAATCTTAGATTCGATCGGGAGATTGCTTCGGCGCAAACCGATGCACCTCGCAATGACGGAAAAGGACGATCATGCCAATTACTTCAATCAAACATAGTCCCGATGGCGGCGCATCGCGCACCGGCCAAATCATTCAACATATCGAGCAGCATCGACGCGGCGCGTTGAGCGATATTATTCTCGGAGGCCAAGACGGCCTCGTCAATGTGCTGGGCGTGATCCTCGGTGTCGCCGCCGCCACACCCGATCCGCGCATCGTCATCGCCGCCGGACTCGCCGCGACGTTCGCCGAATCGATCTCGATGGGCGCAGTCGCGTATACAACAACGCAGACCGATCGGGCGCATTACCTGTCCGAACTCGAACGCGAGAAGATTGAGATCCGCGAGTTACCCGATCGAGAGCGGCAGGAGATCAAAGAGATTTACGAGAAGTGGGGACTGACCGGCGACAAACTCGATCAAGTGGTGGACATCATCTGCTCGAACGAAGACACGTGGCTGTCGGTGATGATGGCCGAAGAACTTCATCTCGCGCCTGTCGAAGAAAGCGGCGCGCTGAAGAGTGCGGCGATTGTCGGCTTCTCCGCGATCGTCGGATCGGTGATCCCGTTGATTCCATTCTTGCTCGTCGCACCGCCGATGAGCTTACTCACCCGCCCAGCCGCAATCCTCGTCGCGATCATTGTCTCGGCGTTGACCTTGTTCGCCGTCGGCGTCTATCGAGCGAAGACGACGATCGGCAAGCCCGTGCGCAGCGGTATACAAATGGCAATCATTGGCACAATCTCGGCGTTGGCCGGTTTCTTGATTGGATCGCTGTTTGGCGCACCGAACGTATGATTTCAAACGCAGTTGGAATTATTGACAAGCCGTTGAATCAAGAGTAATATCTTAAACCAGACCTCACAGCCAACCATCAACTAAGTAGCGGGATTGAACATTCAAAATAACCAATGGGAGGATTCGCATGAAACCATCACGCGTTGTAGCGACGATTGTGTTAGGATTAATCGGATTGATTGTGTTGTTCCTCGCGCTGCCCCGATCGGTTTACGCAGTGCTGCCTCGAAATTTCTTCGTTACAAACACGGGCGGCGGCACAAGCTGCACTCAACCCACGCCGTGTAGTTTGGCCACAGCCTTAAGCCAAGTCAACGACGGCGATACGGTCTACGTCGCGGGCGGAACTTACATCGGGTCAGGCGCAAACACCAATGTGATCACTATTACCAACAGCATCCAACTGTATGGCGGCTGGGATGGCGCGGCGAGCGGCAGCGTCGTGCGAAATCCAACGACACATCCTACTACGCTCGATGGCCAACGCCAACGCCGCGTGATCCGCGTCACGGGCGATGTGACACCGACGATCGATGGCTTCATCATCACGCGCGGCAATGCGACGGGCTTGACCAGCAACTGCAACGATCTATTAGATCCCGAGGGATGTGGCGCTGGCATTCTCGTTCGCAATGCACATCCGATCATTTCCAACAACATTATTACCAATAATATCGCCGTCATCACCTCGACCAATGCTACTAATAACGGATATGGTGGTGGTTTATTACTGATCAATGCAGATCGAGCCATCATCAGCGGCAATGTCATCATCAGTAATACCGCTGAACTCGGACGCCAAGGACACGGAGGAGGCATTCACGTCTTTGGCAGCAGTGAAGACCTGCAGATTAAAGCCAATCAAATATTGAGCAATTACGCCACATTTTCTTACACCGTCGGTTGGGGCGGCGGGATTGCACTTGAATACCTGAGCGGTAGTGGACTGAAAATTGAGGATAATCGGATTCAGGGCAATTACGCTAACAACGGTTCCGGTTACGGGGCGGGCATCTACACGTGGTATGGCGCGGGGCGAATTGCAGGCAACACCATCATTGGCAATTATGGCAATGAAGCGGTGTTGATCGGCCATTGGATAGATGGTTCATCCTATATCAGAAATAACTGGATTGTTGACAACCTAACGAACTATGGTATTAGCTTCGACCCGGGCTCTAATGTAATCGCGACGAACAATGTGGTTGATGTTGGCAATAACCATTACGCCATTTTTATCTTGGGGGCGATTGGCGATCCTGTGTCCGTCACGCTGAAACACAACACGCTACATGGAGCAGGCACAGGCACAGGAGTCTACGTCAACGGCCATGCCACTGTGTGGATGACGAATACGATCATCTCCAACTTCAGCGTCGGCGTGACGAATGCGGTGCCGGCTAATTCCGATGCGTATGTGTACAAGACCTTGATGAACAGCACCCCGATCGATTACGGCTCCAATGTTTTCCATACCGGGACTGTCGTCGGATTTCCAAAATTCGTCAACGCGGCGGCGAACGATTTTCATA
This sequence comes from Anaerolineae bacterium, assembly GCA_041497495.1. Classification (GTDB taxonomy): domain Bacteria; phylum Chloroflexota; class Anaerolineae; order Fen-1058; family Fen-1058; genus JBGQGR01. The sequence goes on from JBGQGR010000165.1 coordinate 5,669, forward strand.
TTACGCTCGATTCGGACGCGCTCAATGCCGGGCTTGATATCGGTGTCACCGATGACATCGACGGCCAGACTCGGCCGATGCGCGGCGCACCCGACATCGGCGCTGACGAAGTGCCCTATTACGTTTCACTGCCACTGGTGCTGAAGAATCACTAACGCCACAAATAAAAACGGATCGCTGCTTGGTGCGCCGAATGCATGACCTCAAACGCAGTTGGGGTTATTGACAAGCCGTTGAATCAAGAGTAATATCTTGAACCAGACCTCACAGCCAACCATCAACTAAGTAGCGGGATTGAACTTTCAAAATAACCAATGGGGGATTCGTATGAAACCATCACGCGCTGCATCGACGATCGTTTTAGGTTTATTCGGATTAATTGTGTTGTTCCTTGCGCTGCCCCGATCGGTTTACGCCGTGCCTCGAAATTTCTTCGTCAAGACCACGGGCAGCGGCCCGAACTGCCTGCAAGCCACGCCCTGTAGTTTAGCCACAGCCTTAAGCAAAGTCAACGACGGCGATACGATCTACGTCGCGGGCGGAACGTACTTCGGGTCAGGCGCAACTACCAATGTGATCACCATCACCAACAGCATCCGGCTGTATGGCGGCTGGGATGGCGCGCCGAGCGGCAGCATCGTGCGGAATCCGACCACGCATCCCACCACGCTCGATGGTCAGCGCCAGCGCCGCGTGATCCGCATCACGGGCGATGTCACGCCGACGATCGATGGCTTTATCATCACGCGCGGCGATGCGACGGGCTTGACCAGCAATTGCGTCGATCCCAACATTGTCAATCCCGACGGGTGCGGCGGCGGCATTCTCGTGCGCGATGCACATCCGATCATCTCGAATAACATCATTACTAACAATATCGCCGTCATCACCTCGACCAGTTCTTTGAATGCAGGTTATGGCGGTGGCATATTGCTCCTCAACGCGGATCGGACTATCGTCAGCGGCAATATCATCATCAGTAATGCTGCTTGCCTCGCTAGCTGGGGGCATGGCGGTGGAATCCTGATCTTCGGCAGCAGTGACGGCACCGACATCGAAGCCAACCAAGTGCTGAAC
>JBGQGR010000166.1:0-6739 GCA_041497495.1 Anaerolineae bacterium
GATGTACTCAAAATAGTCCAGATCATCATTGGTCACTTGTTTGGCGACCATGCCGTTCACATCGATCTCGTGGCGCAGCAGCACTTCGCGGGTGCCGCGATGCGGCCGCTCGCCGATGTGCCAATTGCCGGTGCCGGCCGATTTGATTTCGAACTGGCCGTCAATCTTGGCTTTCTTCACCAAGTCGCGGAAGATCGCTTCAGCCATCGGCGATCGACAAATGTTGCCGGTGCACACAAACAGCACGCGCACCTTTTCCTGTGTTTGAGTGACTCCAGTTGCCATAGTTATTTCCTTCTATAAGACAGGGATCAGTCAATCAGTTAATAAGTTGATCAGTTAACACCTGCACCGCACTGCGTGCATTGCAGTGCAGGTGTCAGGGATCAGTGATTAGGGATTATGCATGCTGAACATTGCATTATGCATTGTGCCCCAGGCACTCGGCATTGATCATCCGCCCCGGCCCAGCGACCACAAGCGCACAAACTGCTCGGCCGCTTCTTGACCTTTGCCTTCGGCAATCGTCCCCGCATTCGCCGTTTCGAAATCGCGATGCAGGTCTTCCAGCATATCGAGTTGGCCGCGTGCGGGCTGGATCGAGAACAGCACAATAAAGGTGGTCTGCCGGCCCGGTATAAATGTCAGCCAGCGGCCGCCTTCGATCTCGCTGTTGCGAATGCCCGCGCCAAAGGCTTCAGCGGTAGCCGATCGATACGCCGACAACATCGGCACGACAACGGCCGGATCGATCTTGAAGTCGCCGCTGCTGGCGAGCAGGATGCTGCTTTCGTTCTCGTACAACGCGTAGCTCAACACTTTGGCCGTGCTGCGCTTGAGCAAGATGGCCGTCTCGCCTTCGGCGACGGCTTTGCGCCACGCACTGCTCGTCATCGAAGTCAACCGTCCTTCGATCATTTGCCGCTGTTCGCGATAATGCACATACACACTTTCAAATTGCTGCCGGTTGATGTGTCCTGCGGCAAAGTCCTCGGCCAGCGCGGCCATTTTCTCGCGCAGGTTCTCAATGAACGCTTGCGCTTCAGCCACATCTCCAACCATATTATGATCGATCGGGCGTAAGACTGTTGGATATTGATAAGGATCATCGGCCGCAGGCAGATCGATTGGCCGCGTCGGCACAGTGGCTTCAGAGAATGGCACCTTCGGGCGCGACACACGTTGGGTAATATCGTTCGGCGTTGGGGCCGCAAGTGCGATCGGATTGATCGGGGCAGCGGGCACGCTCGGCTGTGCGGCATGCTGCGCGTCGATCGATCTTCGGGCTTGATCGGTTTGAAGGATGCGCTGCGCCGGATTGCCGCTCAGAATGCGGCGCAATCGATCTCGAATTGAATCAGGCATTCAGCAACTCAGTCATGATTTGATGGAAAAAGTATACAGCATTTCGATCACGGTTGAGTTACAAAACTGTATCAGGCTGATAAGCGCTGAGTTGTCATCTGCCTGCCGTCGTGTTACGATAGATTCGGCCTGATGGCTGCCGCATGTCCAGATATAATATCGATTCGGTTGAGCTGCATACTTTAGACGTTGGCGCCGGCCAGCCCGTTTTGCTGCTGCACGGGCTGGGTTCCTGCGGCGACGATTGGCTGTTTCAGACGCCGGTTTTCTCGCGGCACTATCGCGTCATTGCGCCCGATTTTCGCGGACACGGTCATAGCACGGATTCGGCCGCGCCAATTACCATTCAACGCCTGGCGAAAGACGTGGTGGGACTAATGTCGGCGCTCGATATTTCATCCGCACATGTGGTCGGGCTGTCGCTCGGCGGGCTGGTCGCGCAGCAATTAGCGCTTGATTTTCCCGATAAAGTTGTTCGCTTGGTGCTGACGAATACATTTGCGCATTTATGGCCGACCAATGTGCGCGAGACGCTGATCTTGGGCCGTCGTGCGATCGTTTCGCTCTTTCTGCCGATGCACACCACGGCGCGAGTGGTGGCTGCCGATCTGTTTCCTAAACCCGATCAAGCTGAGCTGCGGAAAGCGCTCATCGATCGAGTGGGCGGTAACAACGTCCGATCGTACCGTCAATTCATCCAGGCTGTTCGGCGGTTTGATGTGCGCCGGCAGCTGCCCAACATTCAAGCGCCGGTGCTGATCATTACAGGCGAACGCGATCATGTGGTGCCGCGCGGTTGTCAGTTGCAACTGGTGCGCTCTATTCCGCAGGCGAAGTGGCAGTTGATTCAAGATTCCGGCCATGCGACGCCGATCGATCAAGCAGACGTGTTTAATCAAGCCGTGTTAGAGTTTTTGAAGGGATGAGGGCGGGTGGATGAGGGATGAAGTTCTTCCTCCCTTTAAGGCTTTGCTGAAATTTGTCTTGTTTCAAATAATCTTGTGAGGGCGCAATGAAAGAACAACGACAAGATTTAAGTAAGCGCACTACGGAGTTTGCTTTGCGGATTATCCGCCTTTACTCTGCACTACCTAAAACAACTGAAGCGCAAGTGATAGGCAAACAGGTTTTGCGATCGGGAACATCGGTTGGCGCTCATTACCGAGAGGCACGGCGAGCGAAATCGAATGCGGACTTCATCAATAAGATTGAAGGTGCATTGCAAGAATTAGATGAAACGTCTTATTGGCTGGAATTGTTGGTTGAGTCCGATATTGTCAAAGTGGAGAAGTTGCAGTCGTTGATGAAAGAATGTGAGGAACTGACTGCCATGTTTGTAACAATAGTCAAGAATGTGAAAAGTAAAAAATGACTTCATCCCTCATCCCTCATCCCTCATCCTTATGATCGTCTCCGTCTCCTCCTGGTCCTTTCATCATGAACTCTACGCTGGTACGTTGCGTTTATCGGATGTGCCATATCGCGCGTTCGATCTGGGATACCGTGCTGTCGAATTGAACGATCTGTTCCTGTATCCCAAATCACCGAATCGAATTGCGCGGCTGCTCGGTCGCAAAGCTAAACCGTTCGATCGAAATCAGTATGACATTCGTGCTTTGCGCGCCGTGCGGTTGAATCGATTCCGCAGCGGCACAAAATTGGTATGCTGGACGATCGATTCGGATTTAACGGTACAGTCCGCCGAGCGTGACGCCCAACTCGCTTATCTGGCACAGGCCATTCAAGCCGTTCGATTTTTGGGCGCGCCAATGATCCGCGTCATGTTGGGCGGCGAAACGAATGATCGATCGGCGCTCGATCGTGCGGTGAATTTCATGAGCAGCGTGCTGCCCGTCGCCATTGCCGCCAATATAAAACTGGCCGTTGAGAATCACGGCGGCTTGAGCGGCGATCCGGATATGTTGATCGAATTTGTTGACCGGTGTCGGGGCGATCGATCGACAGCGCTGGGCGTGTGCTTGGACTTAGGCAACTTCGAGCGCGAGCCATTGATCGGTATTCAGAAACTCGCGCCGTATGCCATCCATGTGCATGCCAAATCATACGCATTTGATGCCGCTGGCGAAGAGACCTCGATCGATTACAAGAGTTCGCTCTCGATTTTGAAGTCAGTTCAATATGTCGGGGCGATGAGCATCGAGTACGAAGGGGACGGCTCAGCCGCGTCGGGCATTCACCGAACCAGAGACTTGATCGAAAAATATGGGTAGCCTCAGGGCTTTTCAGCAGTCGCTTGACAAGCCAAAACGGTCATTTCGACGAGCGTCTCCTTCGACAGGCTCAGCAGGACAAGTTTTGCGCGGAGTTTTTGTTTGTGTCCAAGAGTCAGATCGATCAGGTCACTGTCGAAACCGGTGCAGTTTCTCCAACGTGTCGGATGGTGAACAACATCTTGGCTATGGCCGGGAACACCGTTGGTGCCGTCTTGAAGACTTGTGAAGAAAAGTAAAATGTTGACAGCGCTCAATTGAGTGTGATATAAAAGATGATGTGTGTTGTCCCACCTATGGGACAACAACAGCCAATGTCAGCAACTTTATCCGCTTTTTGAATTGCATCCATCTCCACCTACAATTGTTGTTCACTAATCCTTTTTCAAAGCAGTCGTGCAACAGATTATTCAACGGCCGTATCCAATCTTCGATGCCTGTCATCCGGGAGGAGCAGGCGCACTGGCCATCTATGAGGAGGAAGAGAACCATGTCCACCAGAACAAAACTGTTCAGAGTCTCGGCAGCATTCGGCACGTTGTTGTTTGCGTTCTTGCTGATAGGCCTTGCCATCAATCCGCCAGCCATGCTGGCCAGCGGATTGGGGGCAACTGCATCGGATAAACCCGATAATGCAAGCCAGACAACTGGCCCGGATCAGGTTGATCCGGCTGGCCCCAGCGCGGTGTGCGCGGGTGGGCCGACGATCGACGGCATCCTGCTGAATGAGTGTTACATCGAAAACTTCACGGTTGGCGGCACCGCCAAGAGCGTCCGCGTATGGTATACCAAGAACCCGATCACCGCCACACGTATCGTGAATGGCAACCCGGTAGTTTTGTCGCATTGGATCAACACCGATGCCCAGGCGCAGCAGGTTGGGGCGTGGGCGCGACAGGCGTGGGAACGATACTACGCCATCTTTGGCCGTCATCCCTATGATACCGGTTGCAGTAACCGTATCAACGTCCAGATGGAAGACGGAGTCGGCTGGAGCGGCATCGCCTATTGGGGATCACCCGGCAACTGTAATATCGGTATTGACTCCCCGATGGTGCGCGGCGGCGGCGGCCAGTGGGTTGTCTATCACGAATTCCAGCATTACCTCCAATATTCATTCAACGCCGGATGCTACGCCTATTTGCAAGCCAACTACCCCAGCGACTCGGTCTACGTGGAAGGCTACTCCGATCTCGCGGCCGACAGCGTCACCACCACCCTGGACGCCACCGGCTACGGCAACTCGGTCGCCGGCTACGATCCGACCAGGAGCCTGATGAACAAAGCCTATGGCGACGTATACAACAAGTATTACATCGAGCAAGTCGGCTCGATGTATAACGTGACCGATCCGTGGCATCACCTGGACGCGTTGCTGGCTCACTACAACGAGTGCGACGTTCAAGACGATCTGTATGTGCTGGACACAGTGATTCCCGCTTTGAAGCCTGGCTTGAGTGAAGAGAAGCTGTTCCTGAACTTCTTCGCCGCCAACTGGGCCAAAGATTGGGCCGATCCGACCACGCAGACCCAGCTGGTCTACACCGACGACGACGGCAACCCCTACGGTCAGATTCCATTGTGGCAGAACGTCTCCATGTCGGGCGGCACACAAAGCTGGGCCGGCGAAACTGTCACCTACACCTGGGCTGGAAAATACTACCAGGTGCGGCCACTGGCCGGTTGCCCCTATGTCACTGCCGCCGTCAACGGGACAGCTGGTGCGCACCTGGGCATCAATCTCATGGCTGCCAAGACATCCTCGCCGAGCAGCGTCAGTCGATCGGCCTGGATTGGCGAGGCGTTCACGCGGACGTTTGCCGCGGCCGGTGTCCATGATCGCGTCGTCGCCGCCGTCAACACCTTCGGCACCGGCGGCGCGTGGGACGTGAGCTTCAACTGCGTCACGCCCGTGCTGGACATTCTCGAACCGAAGCTGACCAAATTCGCTTTGGTGGGCGATCCGGCCAGCCCGATTTCGTTCCTGGCTCGCTGGAAGGTGACCAGCGGCGGATCACCTGTACGCGGTCTGCCTGCGTCTTCCTTCAGCGCCGATGCGGGCGGCGACTCGATCACGATCCTCACCGGCACGCTGCAGGAGGTAGGCGAGGAATACTGGGCCATCATGCTGCCACCTGTTAAGCCGGCTGGGACGACATTTGTGAACCTACGTATCTGCCTGGATTCGAGCGTGTGCGATACAGAGACCAACGCGCTGTTGTACGTGGCCCCGGGCAACACCGACTTCGCTTTGGTGTTCGATGCTTCAGGCTCGATGAACGCCGAGGACGTCCTCGGTGAAGGCAAGCGTGTGGACAACGCCAAGAAGGCCGGCACCGTGTTGGCCGACTTGCTGCGCAACGGCGACCGGATTGCGGTCACAGATTTTTCCGCGACGGACAGTCCGCTTGGCTGCGGCCTGCCCGGCGGCGACGGGAATTGCCCGCTCGACATCCAGACCCGACTGGCCCGGACCAATGTCGTAGTACCGGCCACCATCACGGCCACCAAGAACGCCATCAACTTGATCTCGGCCCGCGCGTGGACGCCGATTGGCGCGGCTGTGCAAGATGCCCAAAGTAAACTGGTCGCCGCGCCCGCCAACACCAATCCGAAGCACATCGTCCTGCTCAGCGACGGCGAAGAAAACGTCAATCCGCTGTACGCCAGCGTGCGGGCAGGATTGATCGCATCGGGCGTGGTGGTAGACACCATCGCTTTTTCGGGTGATGCGCCCAGCTCGCTCATGGCACAGATCGCAGCCGACACCGGCGGCTCGTTTCGCTACGTTCCGACGACCGGCGGCACGCTTCACCCGGCCAGCCCCGTTCAGATCGATCAGCTCACGCGCATGGGCGTGCCGCCTGAGATGATGGATCGGATTACCACCGCCATGCAGCCCGGTCCGCTGGGACTCGACGACGTATACGATTACTACGAGACCAAGGGCCAGGACGCGTCGCGTCTGTTTCACATCAACCAGCTCACGGTTCCGGACAACACCTACAAGTTCGCCAACCAGTTCGTGGACGACAGCGTGAACTCGCTGCGGCTGGTCGTTGCAGGCAAGCAGGCCGATACCGGAATCTGCGGCGGGTACTTCCGCGACGTGGATGTGCTGCCGCCCGGCGCTGACCCGGGCA
>JBGQGR010000167.1:0-6720 GCA_041497495.1 Anaerolineae bacterium
CATCATCATCGACGACGGATCGACCGATGGCACGCGCGAGAAACTAAAGGCCGAGGAAAGCCAATCGGGTACAGTCGTCATCTATCAGACACACAATCAGGGCAAGGGCGCGGCGGTGCGCGCCGGGATCGATCGAGCGACGGGCGAGATCATCCTCATTCAAGACGCCGATCTGGAATACGACCCGCGCGATTATGCGATGATGATCAGGCCGATTCAGGAAGGCCGTGTCAAAGTAGTGTATGGCAGCCGCTTTCTCGGGCCGCGCACAGCGATGAACTTCTGGAATATGATCGCTAATAAATCGCTGACGTTGATGACGAACATTTTATATAACGCGATCTTGAGCGATATGGAAACTGGTTACAAAGCTTTTAAGGCCGATGTGATCAAAGGTATTCCGCTGCGTTCTAAACGGTTCGAAGTGGAGCCGGAGATCACGGCCAAGGTTTTGAAGCGGCATCACCGCATTTTCGAAGTGCCGATCTCTTACTATGGCCGCGAAGTTAATGAAGGGAAGAAGATTCGCTGGTACGAAGCGCCGAAGGCGGTCTGGGTGCTGCTCAAGTATCGGTTCGTGGATTGATCTGGCTGATGGCTGACAGCAAATTGTCGATCGTTTGTTTGCTTATTGGTTGCGCTACAAAAGATCGATTACGCATTACTCATTACTCGTTAGATTCACATGCGCACTCTCGAATGGGATGTCAAGCATCAATGGAACATCGAGCCGGCTGAAGAAGCGCAGCTGCTGCGGCTGATTCGCGCTGCGTCATTGCTCGAAGCTAGCCGCCCCAAAGACATGGCGCGCCTCCTGCGCAAATATCCTCGCGCACGCGGACAATTCTCCAAAGAGCAGCTCGTTGCTGCCTACAAACAATTTTGCGATCAGGGCCTATTCGCATTCGATACGGAAGTGCTGCGCCGCTTGCAGATGAAGCCCACGCGCACGATCTCCGGTGTGGCGACCGTGACCGTGCTGACCAAGCCGTTCCCGTGTCCGGGAGAGTGCATCTTCTGCCCGACCGATGTGCGCATGCCCAAGAGTTATCTGGCCGATGAGCCGGGCGCCAGCCGCGCAGAGTTTCATCACTTCGATCCTTACGAAACAACACTCAGCCGCCTCCGGGCTTTAGAAAACATCGGCCACACCACCGACAAGATCGAATTGCTGATTTTGGGCGGTACGTGGTCGTACTACCCGGTCGATTATCAAGCCTGGTTCATTCAACGCTGCCTCGATGCGATGAACGGTGTTGACTCCCGATCGTTGGAAGAAGCCCAGCGGATCAATGAGACCGCCGCGCATCGCAATGTCGGTTTGGTGATCGAAACGCGGCCTGATTACATCGATGCTGAAGAAGTGAAGCGGCTGCGGCGCTATGGCGTGACCAAAGTTCAAATCGGCGCGCAGAGTCTGGACGATCACATTCTCGATCTGAACAAGCGCGGCCACAGTGTGGAGCAAACTCGACAAGCGGTGACGTTATTGCGAGCGGCCGGTTTCAAAATCCATTTGCATTGGATGCCGAACTTGCTCGGCGCAACACCGGACAGCGATCGGATCGATTACGATCGATTGTGGAGCGATCCGGGTCTGCGCCCCGATGAATTGAAGATTTATCCGAACGCGCTGGTGCGCGAAGCCGAACTGGTGCAGTGGTGGGCGCGCGGCGAGTTCCGGCCATACACCGTTGAAGAGTTGATCGAGTTGATTGCCGAGTGCAAAGTACGCACGCCGCGTTACGCGCGGCTCAGCCGCATCATCCGAGACATTCCAAAGGGTCATATTGTCGCGGGCAGCACCGTTTCCAATCTGCGCGAGGTGATTAAACGTAGAATAATGCAAGAAGGCCGCGCGTGCCAGTGCATTCGCTGCCGCGAAGTGCGCGGCACTCGATCGGGCGGGCATGGATCGATCGGGGCGATCGAGTACGAGACGATCGGCGGGCGCGAAATATTTTTAAGTGTTGATACTGAAGCCGATCGGTTAGCCGGCTTTTTGCGTTTAACGCTGCCCACGCCGGAAGCGATCGATCTGATCCAGATCGACGAACTGCGCCACACCGCGATGATTCGTGAAGTGCATGTCTATGGGCCGGTGGTCGAAATTGGCGACGATGCCCGATCGGGCCACGCTCAACATTCGGGCATTGGCACGGCGTTGATTCGGGAGGCCGAACAGCGTGCTCGCTCAGCGGGCTATACCTCCTTGGCGGTTATCTCGGCCATCGGCACGCGCGAATACTATCGCAAGCAGGGTTTTGTTGCGGGCGAGCTGTACCTGCTCAAAACTTTAACCTCTCCAACTTAAAATCGACGCTATGTGGTTTGCGGAATGCTGCGTTTTTCCAACCTTGGTTTTGACTCTGTCTGTGATTGACCAGCCATCGACCGGATCGCAGCATAATTAGTCCAAAGGTCATGGTGAGTTCTGACAGCCTCTCTGTTAGAATGAAGGCTAACCGTGGAAGCTCAAGGTGTCAGGGCTGGCCGCTTCATTCAACTCACCCCCCCCATTTTTCATTGAGCTTGAGCAGCTGGTGCTTGTCATTTCCACGCATCTGTATCTGTAGAGGAGGAAAGCAGCATGGTATCCCCAATTATTCGGCGTTGGTCTATTTCACTTGGTTTGTCTCTCATTGCTTTGGCGGCGATCGGCCTGTCATTCAATCAATCGACGGTCGTGCGCGCCAGTGGCGCAAGCCCTTATCCCGGCTGTGGCGCAACCTTGCAAGATTGCATCATTGGTTTGTTCGACGGCGATTCGATCGCCATTGCGCCTGGCGTCTACACTGAGAGTGTTACGCTCGATAAGGCGATCAGCTTAATAGGCGACGATCCGGCCAACACAATCTTCATTGCTATGACAGGCGATCGAGTGTTGACAGTCACAGGCAGCACTATTACCAGTAGTGTCGTGATCTCCGGTCTCACCTTTATGGGCGGCAGTTCGGGCAATGGCGGCGGCGTGTTGATCACGAATAATGCCGCGCCGTCATTAGAAAATGTGATCGTATCCAACAACAATGCCATTCAAGGCGGCGGAGTGTATGTGAGCACGGGCAGTCCGCTGACTTTGAAAAATGTTCAGATTCTATCGAACACATCCACAAGTTTTGGCGGCGGCTTATATACCGATTCTCCAATCGTGATGGCAGGCGGCTTGCTGCAAAACAATCAGGCCAGCGGCAGCTCGGGCGGCGGAATTTACGCGGCGCTCGAAATCACCCTGACGAATGTTTCGGTGAGCTACAACTCGGCTTCGACCGGCGGCGGCATGTATGTTGCGAATGGCGAAGTGCAGATCAGCGCGAGTTCGTTCGAGCAGAACAATAGCATCGGGCCGGGCGGCGGGTTGAATGTCGCGCTTGGCGAAGTGTATCTCAGCGGTACCAACTTCATGAACAACTCCGCCTATGGTTTGTCCGGCGATGGCGGCGGGGCTTATTTCGGCGGCGGCGGTGATGTGGGTGTGATGGGCGGCCAATTCCAATGGAATCACGCCGACTCATCCGGCGGTGGATTGAGCAAGAGCGGCAGCGGCGCGTTGGATATCGGCGGCGTGTGTTTCTCCGACAACGACAGTCTTAGCATATCCGCGGGCGGCGGCGCGGTACATTCGACCAGCCCACTGACCGTAGCTGATAGCTGCTTTGACAGCAATGCGAGCGTCAACTTGGGCGGCGCAATTTTTGCGGACGCAGCGCCGTTGAATGTATCCAAATCGACGTTCACCAACAACAGCGCCGATCTGGGCGGCGGAGTGTTTCAGAATGGCACGTTCAATGGCATGATCGTGAATTCACTGTTTGCGCGGAATGTCGTCACGACATCCGGCACGGCGATGGTTCTGGCTTCCTCTGGATCGGGCTATGTGCTGCACAATACCATCGCCGATCTCGTCATCAATCCACAAGCGGCGATCGGGGTCAGCGCGGGCGCGGTCGCCATCCGGGACACAATCATTGCCAGTCACTCGATCGGGATCAGCGTCACGCTCGGTTCAGCGAACGAAGATTACAACTTATTCTTCAGCAACGGCCTGACCGAAACCGGCAGCATTGTGGCCGGCAGCCACAGCTTGATCGATCTTGATCCAATGTTTATCGATCCCTCGACGGACGATTATCATCTTGGCACCGGCTCGGCGGCGATCAATACCGGCATCGATGCGGGAGTCAACACCGATTACGATGACAACCCCCGCCCGCTTTTGGGCGCGTTCGACATCGGCTATGACGAGTCGCATAACAGTCCCAGCACTTTTTCGATTCAAGCCGCGATCGATGCGGCTTCCCTGTACAGCACCGTGGTTGTTCCGCCCGGCATTTACGTTGAAAGCCTCAACTTATACAAGCCCGTGAATTTAGTCGGCCTTGATAGGTCGACGACGTTCATTTATGCAGCTCAGTCTGATCGAGTGCTGACCGTTTCTGTTCCGCTCGTGACCGACACGATTGTGATCTCCGGCTTAACGTTTTCGGGCGGCGACGCCAGCTGGACCGATTGCAACTGCGGCGGCGGTATCTTCATCACCGGCACGGCTTCTGTCTTGCTGCAAAATATCGTCGTGACCGGCAGTGATGCGTCACGCGGCGGCGGGCTGTATAGTTCAAATTCAGATGTCACGCTCGATGAGAGTGTCATTGCCGACAACTGGGCGGACTTTGGCGGCGGCGCGTATATTGAAAGTGGCTTAATGCATTTGGCTTCCGGCTTGATCGAGGGGAATGACGCGAACACAAGCGGCGGCGGCGTATACGCGGAATCGATCAATGCGCTGCTCTATCAGACAGGCGGATCGATCTTGCGCAACTCGTCGAACGACGGCGCGGGCGTGTTCGTGCAGGACGGACAATTCAATCAAACGTCCGGCGATGTGTTTGAGAATACCGCGTTGAATTGGGGCGGCGGCGTATTAGTCGCCAATGCGAATGCTTCGGCACACTTGAACGGTGGCAATGTCATCAGCAACACCGCGAACAATAATGGCGGCGGCATCTTCGTCGATGCGGGCCGTGTGGAATTAGCTAGCGGCACGGTCATGACGAACTACGCATGGATCGGCGGCGGTGTTTACGTCTGGCAATCGACCGCGGTCTTCACCCAGACGGGCGGCACGATCGATTGCAATAGCGCCGAGAACGGCGGCGGCATCGCGATCAATCAAGGCCGCGGCGTGTTGATTGATGGACTGATTGTCGACAACATGGCTGAGAACGAAGGTGGTGGAGTGTTCATCGACGATCCGATCGGCGTGTTCAACCAATCGGGCGGGCAGGTGATCGACAATCTGGCCGATTATGGCGGCGGGGCGAAGATTATCAACGGAACATTTAACTTGAGCGGCGGAGAAATCGTCGGTAATCAAGCTTCCAGCCAAGGCGGCGGCATTTACGTGTACGATGTCGATGCCGTCTTCAATCAAACCGACGGTACGATTGATCAAAACTCGGCGTATAGCGGCGGCGGAGTGTACGTGAACTCCGGCACGGCAGCGCTGAACGGCGGATTGATCATGAGCAACACCGCTACGGATAAAGGCGGCGGCGTGTATGCCAGTGATACGATTACGATTGTGCAGACCTGGCTGGCAAATAATAACGCTGCGCAAGGCGGCGGCGTGTATGCAGCCAACACTTTGGTCATTAGCGGCACGACCCTCAGCGACAATACCGCCTCCAGCGGCCACGGCGGCGGCGCACTGGCCGACGTGCTCTTGGCCACCAACAGCTCCTTCACGCACAACCGAAGCACGAACGGGTATGGCGGCGGTTTATATGCCGATTATCTGATACTCGACGGGGTGAATTTTATCGCCAACGACGCGGCCGGCAAAGGCGGTGGCGCAGTTGCCTGGTCGGGTGCGCGGGTGGGTGCCAGTCACTTCATCCGGAATAACAGCGGTTTGTTTGGTGGTGGATTAGTCGTTGTCGGCGAGTTGGCTGTTACCGCCACGCAGTTCATCAGCAACTCGGCGCTGTATGGCGGCGGCCTGGCGATATATGGTGGCAGCGCAGATGGCCGGGTGGTTAATTCGATCTTTGCGGAAAACCAAGCGTCGAGCGATGGCGACGGTCTCTATCTCAACACAACCGGCGATGTCAATTTGTTGTACTTGACCCTGGCGAATCCGATGCCGGGATCGTACGGATCGGCGATCAATGTCAATGCGGGCGTCGTCACGTTGACCAACTCGATCATCGCCAGCTTCACCACCGGGATCGATCGGACGGGCGGAACATTCAACAGTGATTACAACCTGTTCTATGGCAACACTCTGGATACGAGCGGGGTGATCTCGATCGGTTCTCACAGCTTCAACGGTTTCCCGGATTTCAAGAATCAAGCCGCGGACGATTATCACCTCGGCGAAAATTCGGCCGCAGTCAATACCGGCGTGGATGCGGGTGTGAAATGGGATATCGACAATGATCGACGGCCGTTGGGCGGCGGCTTCGACATCGGCGCGGATGAATCGCGTGAGGCGCGGGTTGTGGTCGAGCCCACCCTATCGGCGACGCTATCTTTCACCACCACCGACGGCACGCATATCCAACTGGATATTCCAGCGGGCGCGGTCAGCAACTCCACGCCGATCTACTACAGCGTCATTCCAAAGGATAGTGTGACGCCGCCTTCGCCTGTACTGAAATTTGCGGGCAACGTTTTTGAGTTTGATGCTTTCCCCGTCCTAACGGCGGGCAGCGGCATCAC
>JBGQGR010000168.1:0-6710 GCA_041497495.1 Anaerolineae bacterium
CATCATGCAAGCCGATCAATCTTCCGCGCCCGACAGCACGCGCCGCCGATCGATCATTGGTCCGGCGCTGGCGGTCATCGCGCTGATCGCTTTGATCTTCGGCGGCATCGAAGCGATCGGGTTGCTGATCAAATTACCGATTGCTGATTACGGCAGAATCGGCAGCGGCTTGATCGCCACATTGCTGCGCGTCGCGTTTTCGTTGGTCATCGCAGTTGCTTGGACGATCCCGGTCGGCGTGTTGATCGGATCGAATCAAAAGTTGGCGAACATCTTGCAACCGATCGTGCAGATCGTCGCATCGATTCCGGCGACCGCGCTCTTCCCGGTCATCGTCCTTGCGTTGATCAATCTCACAGGCGGCCTCGATGTCTCGGCGGTGATCTTGATGCTGCTCGGTACGCAGTGGTATGTGTTATTCAATGTCATCGCGGGCACATCGGCGATCCCGCAGGACTTGGCTTTCACGACAGCGCTGCTGCAAGTGAAAGGCTGGGCACGCTGGCGCACCTTGATCTTGCCCGCGTTGTTCCCATATTTAGTCACCGGCATGATCACCGCCAGCGGCGGCGCGTGGAATGCGAGCATCGTCGCGGAGCACATCAACTTCAGCGGACAATCGATCAGCACGACGGGCGTCGGCGCATTGATCGCCGAAGCAACAGCGACGGGCAACTATCCGTTGCTGCTGGCATCGACACTGGCGTTGATCCTCACCGTCGTGACGATCAATCGAACGTTTTGGAGAAGGTTGTATAAAGTTGCGGAAGAAAGCTACAGAATGGAATGAGTCGCCGCGTCATTGCGAGCGAAGCGAAGCAATCTCGTTGAGAGTGATCAATCGATCGGGAGATTGCCACGCCGCCCCGAAGGTCCCGCCCGCTGATTGCGGGATCGGCGGCTCGCAATGACGGATCATCTTATACTCGTTACTCATTATGATTTTCGGAGGTCAGCATGATCAACAACACCATCACCACCAACGGCGCCCTGCTCGAAGTCAAAAACGTCTCACGCTATTACGGCAAAGGCGCGAAGCGATTTCTGGCCGTGCAGGACGTCAATCTCAAAATCAATCCCGGCGAATTTGTGTGTTTGCTCGGCCCATCGGGCTGCGGCAAGTCAACGCTGCTGCGAATGATCACCGGACTCAATCCAACGAGCGAAGGCCAAGTGTTGTATCGCGGGCAGCCGCAATCGGGCGTGAATCCGCATGCGACGATTGTGTTTCAATCCTTCGCGCTGTATCCATGGCTGAGCGTTCAACAAAACGTCGAAGTTGCGCTCAAGGCGCGCGGCGTTGATGAAGTGACGCGCAAAGCGAAAGCGATTCAACTCTTGGACAAAGTCGGCCTCGATGGTTTTGAATCCGCCTATCCGCGTGAACTATCGGG
Source organism: Anaerolineae bacterium (assembly GCA_041497495.1). Lineage (GTDB taxonomy): Bacteria > Chloroflexota > Anaerolineae > Fen-1058 > Fen-1058 > JBGQGR01. The sequence continues at coordinate 1,395 of JBGQGR010000168.1, forward strand.
CGGCATGCGGCAGAAGTGCGGCTTCGCGCGCGCGATGGCCGTCGAGCCGGAACTGTTGTGCCTCGACGAACCGTTCAGCGCGCTGGATGTGTTGAGCGCCGAAGCGCTGCGCGGTGAGTTGATGGAATTGTGGACGAGCAAATCGATCCCGACACAGGCCATCTTGATGGTGACACACAACATCGAAGAGGCAGTGTTCATGGCCGATCGAATTGTGGTGATGGAAAAAGATCCCGGCCACGTCTTGGCCGAGATCAATGTCACGCTGCATCATCCGCGTCATCACAAAGACACCGCGTTTCAAGCGCTGGTCGATAAAGTCTACGCGCTCGTCGCGGGCAAGACTGAGCCGGAAGGCGAGCCATCCACCTTGTCGCGGACACCCGCCGATCGGCTGAAGCTGCCCGCCGCGCATATCAATCGTATGGCGGGGTTGTTGGAGAAAGTCAACATCGAAGGCGGCCAACACGATCTCTATCGTATTACTGAAGAACTCAATCTTGAATTGGACGACATGCTGCCGATTGTCGAGACGGCGGAGATGTTGGGCTTCGCCACGGTCGATCAAGGCGACATTCGCTTGACACCGCTCGGTCAGACGTTTGCCGACGCCAGCATTTTGACACGCAAAGAAATTCTCGCCAGCCGCGCGCTGCGCTTGCCGCTGATCCGATCGATCTACGAGACGCTGCAGCAGGACGACGATCAACGCATCGATCGCGATTACTTCATCGACAAGCTGCAAGCCGACTTCGGCGATCGGGCCGCCGATCAAGTGGACACCGCGATCGATTGGGGCCGCTATGCGGAGTTGTTTGCGTATGATGATAATACGAATGAGTTGTATCTCGAAGGGAATGGATTAGCAAAGTAGGGGCGACCCCGCGAAGCGTCCTGAGCAAAGCGAATGGATCGTGGTCGCCCGAAGAAAAATGGGCAGGCACGAGGCCTGCCGCTACGAATCACTGCCCCAGGAAATACGGCGCGACTTCGAGCAGCATCGGCGGATGCGACTTCATGACGATCATGAAAATATCTTTGAGCGACATCTGCTGCGCGTCGAGTTTCGATGCATCGTGAATCATTCGGCTGATTTTTTCTTCCGGCACTTTCAACAGCGCATGTCGAATGCGATGCAAGCGTCGATACAATTTTCCAAACTCGGCCTCCCAGCGTTCTTCGTACTTCTTTAAGAACTTCGCCGATGTATCCCCTTGCCTGATTGTTTCGATCGCCACTTCACCTGCGAACAAGCCGCCGTGCATGCCGTTCGTGATGCCGCCGGCTGTCATCGGATCGGATTGATGCGCGGCATCGCCGACGGCCATGTAACCATCGGCCACCATCTGCGGCAGCACATTCGTGATCGGAATGCCGCCGACGACTTGCGACAAGATGGATGAGTGCGGATAACGTGCGGCGACAAATTCATTCAGATAATCGATCGCGGTGTGCTGCTCTTTCGGATCGACCCCCATCGCCAAGCCAACGTTTGCTTGCTTATCACCTTTCGGAAAGACCCAGGCATAACCGCCGGGCGCGAGCGACCAGCCGATGTGATACTGGCAGATGCGCGGATCGACGTCGATGTCGGTCATCAAATATTGCGCGGCAGTGTAATAATCTTTCAACTGCGGAATCGATTTGAGTCCGGCCCAGCGCGGACTTTGCGATTCAGTCCCATCGGCACCAATGACGATCTTGGCGCGCACGTCGTGCCGCTTGCCCTGCACATTGATCCGCACGCCTTCGATGCCTCGAGCGCTTTTGATCAGATCGGTCACGCGCGCTTTGACCATCACTTCGGCGCCGGCCTTCGCCGCCGAATGGGCCAACTCTCGATCGAAGATTTTTCTTTCCAAGACCAAGGTGTGTTCAAGCGGCGGCAGCACGACATAGTCGCCTTGAGGATTGGTCAGGCTGAATGTTTCGATCTCGGCCGCGATCCATTTTGAATCGAGCGGCAGGAACTTCTCGACCGTTTCTTTGCCGGCGGCTTCACCGCATCGAACGGGCGATCCGATCTCCTGCCGTTTCTCCAGCAACAAGGTCGATAAACCTGCTTGCGCGGTGGTGCGCGCAGCGATCGAACCGGCCGGTCCGGCACCGATCACCACGATATCATACTGGTTCTTCATGGCCGCTGCTCGATCGTGAGTGCACCGGTCGGGCAAGCTGGAATACAGCGCTGACATCTGGTGCAGGCGTCATGATCTATCACTAAGGTCGCGTCGTGCAGCGTAATACAATCGGGCGGGCAGACCGCCACACATGCGCCGCAGTAGGAACATTGATCGTAATCGACTTGCACAGCGGGGAAAGCCACATCGATCGTCTGAGTACTCATAGCGCCTCCACGTCTGAGAGAGGTGTAGTCGTACCGGCCAAGACACTGACGATTATAGCCGTGTAGCTGGTCATCCGTCAACCTTTTGACTCGCGGCTGGCATGAGAGTATAATCCAGTAAGGGATCAAGCTGCATCGCACCTGAGAGGATAAGGGCGTGGCTAAATCGAAAGACGAACCAGTCTTTATGGCCGGCAAGGCCGAATGGTTATTGAAGAATGCCGGCCAACTGACGCCAGAGCAGCGCGCGTTGTTGTTAGCCGTCGCCCAGCTGGATGTTGAGTCCGGCCACAAACTTACTGCGGAAGAACAGGCCGCGCTCAATGAATTGTCGGCGGACACCGAGGGCTTTGATCCCAAAGAGATTCAAGACGCCGTCCGCCATATGGTTGAAGCCAAGGCCAAACGCAAAACGATCGAGTGGCCGAGCGGCTTATATCGGCTGCTGCGCAAAAAGAAGTGACCGTTTAAGATAATAGATGAAGATCAGCTTAGCTGATCTTTTTGTTTTTGCGCCCAACTTCAAAATTTGACTATTATTGATTCATCGTTACAATGTGCCTACAGACCCGGCTCACTGTGGGCTGAATTTAATCGCAATTAGGGAGGAAATACAATGCAGCAACCGGTGATGCAACAACCGATGAAGAAGCAGCGCCCGTTCGGTATCACCATTTTGGCGATACTAGCCATTCTGTTGGGCCTGCTGTTCTTAGTAGGTGGAGTTATCGCAATGGCAGGCGGTAACTTCCTTGGCGCTTTAATGTCAAGCGCAGTCACTGATGCCGGTGCGACTGGCGCCGATGCGAACGTTGTCGGAGCGGCTGTGGGAGCCATGGGAACTATTTTAGGTATTGGAGTTGTCGTCGCCGGTTTGCTCTATTTACTGTTCGGCTTCGGCGCGTGGGGATTGAAAGGCTGGGCTCGATGGCTCGGCATCATTGCATCACTGCTGTCCTTGGTAGGTGTAGGACTCCCCATCCTACAGGGACTGCCAGGTGGTCTTCAGTTGAGCGGCACTCAGATTGCGGAACTTGTAGTTCCCGCGTTGATCTTTATTTATCTACTCACACCCGGCGTAGCCAAAGCATTTTCGAAAAACTAATCATCACTCGGGTTCAGCTTCAACAGCGGCAGGATAATCTCCTGCCGCTGTTTGTGTAAAGGATGGATCAGTCGCGCTTCGCTCAATAGAAAAGCGCGACTGAGCAAGTCGCGTTTTTTGATCGATCAACTGATGAGCAAAGTGATCTATTTCTTATCTAAATTCAAGAGCGGCAGGCTGGCATTGATCGTTTCGAGGTTCGGCATTTCCAGTGTGAACATGGGAGGCTGGGGAATTTCGCGCAGTCGTTTGAGCAGCGCCGGAAAATCGATCACACCATTGTCAAAAGCCAGATGCTCGTCATGCTGGCCGTTGTTGTTGTGCAGGTGAGTGTAGACCAGATCGTCGCCCAACGATTTGATCCACGTTTCCAGCGGCAGATCGGAATACAACCCGGCGTGGCCGACATCCAGACAGGCTCTGAGCTGCGGCGATTGAATGCGCATGAGAATGTGCTTGATAATCGACGGATCCGGCTCCCACATATTTTCCAGCAGGAGCATGATGCCGTGCTGAGCGGACTCCTCAGCCAGCGCCGACCAGAACGCCACCTGCCGATCGATCCATCCGGCCAGATAAGACGGTTGATCGATCAACGGCAGATAGTTGGCATGAAAGTCGATCGCGATCGCGCCCAGCAGACGACCGATCTCGATGTTGAGTTGATAGCGTTCACGCGTCAGGGCAACCAGTTTTTTATCGGGGCTGCCGCTGACTAGATCGATGTAGCAGCCGTGCAGCGTTAGCGTGCCATGAAAGTCAGCCAGCGCGCGTTGATATTTGCTGACCAAGCCGCGCCAGTCATTGTCAAGGACGTTGGGATCGGCAAACTCTTGGAGTTCAAGCCCCAAACCATGTTCTTGGACGACGGGCAGATATGCCGCCAAGTCGTCATAGTGTTCGACAGATATTTGTACGCGATCCATGCTCTGGCCCCGTTTCAAACTTGCGTTATTCTACAACACTTCAAGTCGTTCGCCAAACCGATTAAGCCCGCTTGCCCTGCGGCTCAAACGTCATAGCTCGACAATTTCAGTTTGGATCGATTCACGCGACACGCACAGTTTGCCGATCTGCGGGCCGGGCGTGTTGTAATACTGCGGCGCGATCGGGCCCGGATTGAACAATAAGGTGCCCGCGTGGTTCGATCGATAAAACCGATGGGTGTGGCCAAACACGATCGCGTCCACTGGCCCGAACGATCGACGCACCCCGCGTAAATAATATTCTTGATCGTAGCCCAACATATCGCGCAGCTTCGACCACAGATATAACGGCCAGCCGCCGTGCCCATGCACCAAACCGATCCGCCGGCCCTCGATCTCGATCAAGCGCGTCAACGGCAGGCCGGTGCGAAACAGATCGGCATTGCCCACCACGGCCTGCACTGGCGCGATCTCCTCCAACTCGTGCAATACCCGTAATGAATTAATATCGCCCGCATGCCAGATCAGATCGACGCCGCGCAGAGCAACATCAATGCCTTTAGGCAGCTGCTTCAAGCGCTGCGGCACGTGCGTGTCGGCGATGACGCCAATGATGGCCATGATTTGCTGCCTCGTCTTTGCGAGGAGCGTAGCGACGAAGCAATCTCATTTTGATGGCCTGTGAGATTGCCACGCCGCCTATGGCGGCTCGCAATGGCGTTTTACCTTTTATGATTCAACCGCGATCGAATGTCGCGCAGCGCCTGCTCGGTCGACTGGAAACGCACGCCGAGCATGCCCACCGCATTAGCCGCTTCAACGTTAATCGGCATATCGTCGAGGAAGATCGCTTCAGCCGGTTGCAGCGCAAGTCGATCGAGCGCGAGGCGGTAAATGCGCTCGTCAGGCTTCATTACATTTTCTTCAGCAGAGATGAC
>JBGQGR010000169.1:0-6697 GCA_041497495.1 Anaerolineae bacterium
ATTCGATTATACCCGACGAATCAAATCCACAGAGTCTAAATCGGTATTCGTATGTCAATAACGGTCCGCTAAATCACACCGATCCAACAGGTCATGTGATGTCTGATGGATGCCAGACTGAGGGATGCGATACCAACATTTTCAAAATGGCTATTAGGGCTGCGCAAGTAGCGGTCGATGTGGAGATAAGTGCAGAAGTCCAAAAGGCGTTTAATCCTTTCACTGGCGGATTACCTGAAAGTGACGATTTCAGTTATAAGGGTTCACATGTAGAAGAAGTCGATGCATCAGCTGCAGCTGTATATCATCATAAGGGTGTTGATCTTACTGACATTGCGTCAAAGGGGAAAAATAACCCCCTCACCCAAGATGATTTTCGAGGCTCTTGGTCTATACTTGATGTACCCGGCTTTTATTATAAACTTTTTGAAAACAGACAAAATCTTGCGTTTGGCGACTTTTTAACAGAGATGCATAAAACATACCATATAATAGACGATTATGAACCAATGAACTACGAGTCGAATTATTTGGCCGCGATGATGAAGGTGTACCCGGGTCAACTTGAGGCCGCTAAAAGAGATTATGCTAATAGGCTCTATGACCAGCCGTTTACCGATCTGCTACAAGGAATTCATGGGAGAATTTTTGGGGGTGATTGAGCCGTGCCTAGCGAAATCAGAGAGATCTCTTTGGTGTGTGTGAAATCGTCGTTGCAAGATTCTGCCGTTTGGCAGTTCGTTACGAATACTTGTCCTTCTATCTGATTGATAGCCTTGGCTTGTGCGGCTTACATTTTCGAAATTTTGAGAAAGAATCTATGATAGTTTATATGAAATGTCTTACTGCGCGAATGACTCATGATGATTTACGATTCAATTACTTGAGGCAGTCACTATGAGATCACGAATGTTCATCTATTGTTTGCTGTGGGTGGCTCTGTTACTACTCGATAGCTGTTCCGCCGCTCCTTCCACTATCAAGCCCGCCGAGGTGAAGATCGTGTCACTTAAGACCCAGATAGCTCCTATACAAACACGAGCGACTCAATGGTACACAGACGCCTATTTGGTTTATGCTGAGACCCCTATTCAGATTGGCAAGACCGAGCCTTTTCTTATTTTAGCCCAATTCCAATCCCTAACACACGATAATGAAGTGTTAATTGTTACATTAGAATTGGATGGCAGAGTTACAACAAAAACTCTCAGACAAGATATGCCAGTTCATCAGACCCAACCAATTGGCCATGACGATATCCTTATTGATAGTCAGGCGGCTCTTAACATCCTGCTTAAACAGTCAGATATCGCGTTCATGGAGTCACATTCCCCTAATTGTTCAGACTTACGTTTGACACGGGACCTTGCACAATCTGATCAACCCGTAGTTTGGGTTCTGACTGTTTGGGATTGCGGGCTACGTACCTCTAAATCCACTTTCCTGAATCAGTCAACTGGCGAAACTGGCAACTGGTGAATCGCCGCTCCCCGACCGCGTCCGCGAGGGTGTCGCAAGCGAAGCAGATGCAACAACTCATTCACAAGACACAGCCCCCGCCCGATCAGCATTGCTGGCGGATGTGATCGCTTTCCTCCTCCAAGAGTTGGGGGAGGCGAAATGATCGCAGGCGGAATCGATCGATTGAGAACAACATTCGACATTGTGCTATACTTGAATCAGTCGGATAGTGAGGGGGTCGAAATGCAGCGTATTAAAGGTATTTACGACGGCACAAAAGTGATTCTCACCGAACCGGTTACTCTACAGCCCAATACGGCGGTTGAAGTGGTGGTGACCGATCCCTCGATCGATCCCGAGCAGGCCTACTGGCAGCGTTTACTCGATGCCGGATTGATCAAGACAGTTCAACGTGCGCCGATCAATGAGCAATCTGTTTTTACGCCGGTTAAAGTTACTGGCAAACCCGTATCTGAAACCATCATTGAGGAACGGCGTTAGTGGCTGAGTTCTTCCTTGATAGCAGCGCACTCGTGAAGCGCTATGTCGCCGAAGTTGGCACAGCATGGATCACGGGTTTATGTGCACCGGCTGCCAGTCATACGCTATACATTGTCCGCATCAGCGCCGCCGAAATTGTCGCGGCGCTGTTTCGTCGTGCCAAGCAGGGCGAACTGATTCAATCGGACGCGCAGACCGCCATCAATCAATTCAAAGTTGATCTAGGTCATTATCAAATTATCGAAGTCAACGAAGCCCTAATCAACCGCGCGATGGCTCTGGCAGAGAAACACACTTTGCGCGGCTACGATGCAGTGCAATTGGCGGCCTGCCTGGAAGTACAGGCGGTGCGTGACGCATTAGCTCTGCCCTTCATCACCTTTGTCTGCGCCGATAATCAACTGAATGCTGCGGCCAAAGCCGAAAGCCTCGTCACCGAAAACCCCAACGATCATCCGTAGTCTAAGGACTGCTTCAGTCTTTCTGCTCCCCGACCGCGTCCGCGAGGGTGTCGCAAGCGAAGCAGATGCAACAACTCATTCACAACACACAGCCCGATCGCTTCCCCTCGATCGGGTTTCTTCATTTGCTATCAGCTATACGCGATATGCCATCCGCTCGCCTCACGGCGCACACCGCGTCTGAATGCTCACCTCATCGACGAAGAAACTCGACGGCAGACTGCCAACCGTCATGCCTTTGATGCTAAGTCACAATTGCTGCCCGGCCCACGCTTGCGCGCCATCGAAGGCCGCGCTCTCCGTCGTCCAGACATTCTTTGTGCTCAAGTTGCTGAATGGCAACTGCGGGCGGGACTTCATTGCCGACATTATTCTCCAGCACCACTTCAAAGTGATCGTACACCACGGCTTCGGTCTCTTGTGTCGTCAGGTAACGCTTGAACGTCAACGTGATGCCATCGGTGGTGTACGGTACGACGAACGATTACAGCACTTCCTCATCGAAATTTCGCTAAACGGTTTCGGTTGCTAGCCCAATCCTGTCGGAAAATCTAATGGTGTGGTCGCTCCCCTTACTCGAACCAAATACTCGAAAAGGGCGATTGAACGTAGCGCAACGCCCCACTTCATAGCTAATCAAAACTGAAGCTGGCAGTATCTAACACTACAGATCTCCACCCCAAATAGCAGCTGGACTTAGCCAGTCTGCCGTGTCGTCCACTGTCGTGATACTCTGAATCGCAACAGTCTTCAAGCACTCGCACTTATACGACGCATGGCTCCTACCACAAGCCGACGCCAACACGACATAGGTTGGCGTCGGCTCGTTTTGTGTAACCGTAACGCGTCTTTGGCGTGAGCAGTGATCGATGACCATCTAACCAGAATGAATCGATAGTGATAAGGAAAGGATCGAACCATGAAAGCAAAACAACAAATTCTGATCGGGCTCCTCTCGCTGGCAGGTCTCTTGGCCTACACCTGGACTCACACCGGCGGATTACTGGCCGGCTACGTGCGGCCTGAGTTTGTCGGCTATCTCTCGGCGGGCGGAATTGAATTGTCGATCGTCGGATTGTCGCTGCGGATCGGTGAGCTGCGCAAATCGAATGTCAACCCGAAGTTTCTGGGGTCAACTTTGATCGCCGTGGTCGTCGTGTCGGCACTGGCGAATATGTCCGAGGGTTTCGCCGTCAAGTTTGGTGAGCCGCTGACCTTGGCCAACCTCGGTCAACTGGACACCGTCCAAGCGATCGTTTCGGTGGCGGCGACCGGGCTGATCTCTCTCGTGACACTGGCTTTAAGTGAAATTGTTGGATCGGATGTGAGTGCGGCGGTGAAGATTTCCAGTCGGCAAAGTAAAGCGTTAACCTCGACGGGCCCACTGCCAGCCGCCGAGGTGGCTCGTAAACTGTCTATCCCTGCCAAAGCCGGCACCGAATTGAGTTTATTGGAACAAGCGCGGGCGGTCAAGAGTGATCTGGATACGCAGGCCAAGGCGGCAGCGATCACGCGGTTGCTGGATTATCTGCAAACCCATCCGGATGCCGGCGTAACAGAACTAGCCAAGGTGATCGGCCGGAGTCGATCGACCCTCTACAGTTATCTGGCTGAGTTAGAGACGGCTGGCAAGGTCCATCGCAACGCGCACCTCGCCTTGCAGAATAATCAACCGGAAGGCGTTGGTGATCGGCAGCGAACTCAGCGACAACCTGACAGGGATTAAACGCGAATCTGATGAAAGGCTGATGAGAACCTTGAGCAAGAAAAGTGCGTGTCAAACGCCGATCCAAAAGCTGAGAGCCCCCGCAATAGCGGAACAACCCATGGATCAGAATCCTAAGCAAACGATTGTCACTTGCCGTCTACCGCACTCGGTGATCGTGCGTGCACCGGGTCTCTTGCCGATGCTCTATGCTCCGAGTGAGCTTGCGGAGGAACTTCGAATATCTATTCATACCATCCGCGAGTGGTTTAAGCACGGACTGCCGCGGCAACGCGATGCACGCGGTCACACCTGGATCGATGGTCGTCGGTTTGCTAACTGGGTGGCTGAACTGAATCACGCGCGATCGGCGAGGAGCATCGGTCAGGATGAAGCTTACTGTGTCCGGTGCCGCAAACCCGTGAGGCTGATTGATCCGGTGCGGAGTTGCCAGGGCAAGAAAGTTTTGTTACGGGGTGTGTGTCCCGAATGTAGCGGCTCAATCTTTCGAGGTGCTCGACATGGTCAATCGGACTAACTATCAACGGGCCAAAGAATATCTGAAGTATTTGGACGAGGTCGCTCAATTGGATCAAGATTCGATCCAACGCTATTGGTTCTATCTCAAACCTCTCTTGATCTGGGCTGACGAATCCGTGTTCAACGAGGTGTCGGCCATTCGCCCAACCTTTTCATCACGCCTCGCCAACGCCCGTCTGGACGGCAAAGCAGGCCCTTTGGCGCCGGCCACGTTGAAGAAAGTCTTTCAAACCACCAAGCGCTTCTTCACTTGGCTTAAGCTGCATTATCCCCGCGACTGTCGCGATCTGCCCGATACTTGGATCGAAGCCTTGCAGGTGCCGCGCCACAGTCAGCCTGCGGCCAATCACGTCTTTGTGACATTGGAAGAGGTCCGACAGATTGCCGGCCTGAAGATCGATGAGAATGATTTAGCTTTGCAGCGTGATCAGGCAGCCGCGGTGCTGCTATTTCTGTCCGGGATGCGGGCTGGCGCATTCAGTACGTTGCCGATCAAGGCGGTTGATCTGGATCAGCGTACGCTTCAGCAGCTGTCGGCCTTGGGGGTTGAAACCAAAAATGGGAAATCGGCCACAACCTGTTTGTTGGATATTCCTGATCTGCTCGCCATTGTTTCGAGATGGGATGCGTTCATTCGCGCACGCTTGCCCTCGACTGCGATGTGGTTCACGCCGTCGATCGGTCACTGGGGTGAGCAGACACTCTCAGCCGATCGGCCGGGTACAAGCCGTAACGAGGCCGTGGCGAAACGGTTGCGTATTGTCTTTCGGCTCGCCGGTCTGCCCTATAAATCGCCGCACAAGTTTCGACATGGTCATGCGGTCTATGCCTTGCAACATGCCAAGACGATGCCGGACTATATAGCCGTCAGTATGAATCTCATGCACGAAGACATCCGCGTCACGGACGGAATCTATGCGCCCTTAGCCGGTCATGAAGTCCAGCAGCGGATCGCCGGATTGACGAATTCAGTGGTGACGCTGCCCACGGACACGACTGACTTGAATAGCTTGGTTCGGGCGTTGTCGAAAGGGCAGCTCTCCGCTGCCTTGATCGCCATTGCGCAACAGCTGGCCCGCAGTTGATCAAACGACTCGTGTCTGGTTGTCTCGAAGAACGGGTAGGGGGACAGACTTTTGATGGACTGCTATGATTGGTCTGATCGTTATTCGATCATGAATCACCGAAGCCGGCGCTGGCCCGGCTATGCATCCAACCCGCGCGCCAGTTGATCCAAATCAACCAAGATCGTCGGCTGTGTCTCGGCCAAAGACTGGGTCGCCGGCGTGAAGCCGGCCCGACTGAACAAGGCGTGCTGCACGGTCCACTCGTCGCCTTCATTCGGCAGTGCCTTCAGCAACTTGGGCGTCTTCTGTTCGATCAAATCCCGTAACACGTCGCGCGCCACCGGGTCTGATCCCCATTTACACTCGCCGATCACGACGGCCGGTCACTCAACTGCCAATCCACTCTGCACACCTGGCTCGAATTGTCCCCCATCAAGAAATGTAGCACCTCTTGAGGAGGCGAGTGGCTCGCCTCCTCAAGCGGGGCGGGGATTGTAGCCATTAACACCGTAAGGATTTAGAGGGCCGCGAGAAATACGCGGGGAGTCACGATCTGGACGGTCTCGAACCGCTTCAACACCAACAGATCTTCATCGCCTGTCACGATGAACTGGGCTGATCCGGCCAGTGCCGCTTCCAAGAGCATGTCATCCTTGGGGTCGCGACAGACTTTCACCTTCCGGGTGGGTTGAACCAACTCGCCGCGTAAGGCGATGAGCGTCAGCGTGGTTTCGATAATGAGGTCGTCGAGGTGATACTTGATTCGGATGCGCGGGAGCGCCAGCTTGGCCAGCAGTTCAGCCAGAAGCGCTTCCGAATAGATCGCAACGTAATCACCGGCAGCCAGTCGCTGCAGAACCGGTCCGACCGTGCCCGTGGGCTTGATCAACGCTCGGATCAGAATGTTAGTGTCGATGACGGCGCGCGTCATTTGCGCTTCCGGGTGCGGCTGGCTTTCTTCA
>JBGQGR010000170.1:0-6677 GCA_041497495.1 Anaerolineae bacterium
AGCGATCTCTTGATTGTGACGCAGATCGATCAGCTGGATTGGCACAAGCTGATCAATCGATCCCGCCAGACCCGTTCGGTTCCGTTTGTCTTCGCGGCCTTAACGCTGGCACGACAACTCTTAGGCGCGCCGGCACCCGACGACGTGATCGATCAACTCGCGCAACACACCTCGCATCGACAGCGTCAGCGCATTCAGCAGCTCGGCCTGATCGATGTTCTGCGCCGCACGCAGCAAAAGCCGCTGACCTCGATCGGGCAGCGCATTCAACGCGGCTTTCACGATCGCGCCGAGACTGCGCGCTGGGCGCAGGATTGGCGCGGGCGATGGCGAGTGTGGCGGACCATGCTCCATGTTTTCAAAACCGATACGGGCCGCATGATCTTAAGGAAAGGGTAGCGCCGACCCGCCGGGTCGTCTCTACAATTATCAGCGCATGAAATTATCGCATCATCTTTCTGTATCTTTGTCCATGATCGGCGGCGCAGCGGCTACGCGCATGCTGATCAAGCGGCATCGATCGGAGCAAGACAACATGCACGTCGCTATCTGCGTGGACTTTGATGATGCATATTCGGCGGCCATCCGCGCCGGTCTGTCCTTCGACGATCTGTTGCACCAATTGCTGCAGCATGGCGCGACGCACATCTCGCTGCCCGAACTATCGTTGAATCGATTGATCCATTCAGGTCAGCTTGTGCCGCGCGCACCTACGCGACCGCACGCGGTGAAACCGAAAGTCGGTCATTGGAATTATCTATATGGCGTGCCGGAATTGATCGAGCATTTAGTGGACGAGCTGTCGGTTCGCTTGCCGTACACCGAAGCGAGTGCGATCGACAAATCGACGTTGGCCTTCGCGGGCGAATTGCAAGCGATCGGCGAGATCGGTCTGGGCTTCGATATTGATCAGGCCGGCGCGATCATCAAGCAAGGTTTGGGAATTGTGCCCCGCCCGATCAGTTATGCCTGGCCCGAAAGATATTTAATAGAACGCACCCTCACCCAAGCTGCCGCGCTGGGTAAACTGATTGCGTTTGATGGCAATCTGATCTTGGGCCATGAGATGCATCTGGCTGAAACGCTGGAAGTGATGGAGCGCGAAAATTTGTGGTTCGCTTATTTCGCCGAATCGCGTCATCAAAAAGGCGACTGGTTCATCGCCAAGCGGCGCGCCCCCAACGTGCTGCTCGCTCATCGCTTCACGCCCGAAGAAATGATCCCGCTGGATTTTCACGCAGCCGCTTATCAATGGGCACATCTGGCGCGCGAACGCGGCATTCGCTTGTGCTACGTCAATTTTTTCAAAGTGCTGCATGCCACCGAGCCACTGGAAGGCTTGCATTATATTGAGCATATCAAGGAAGAACTCGAAGAAAACGGTTTTGAAGTGACGGCAGATGTAATGCAAAATTCGGCTAGCAGTTCAATTGCTGCCCCATCAATCGTTTCAAAGCAGGAGCTGGCTTTGACAGGCTTGACCTCGGCCGGTATTGCTTCGGTGGCAATCAACTCACTGTTTGATCTGCCCAAACCGATCGCTTTGACGACGACGGCTGTTGTGGCAGGCGGCGCGTTGATGCTGCCATATCTCGAACGGGCGCGCGGACATTTGGAAGAACAATATGCACCTTCGTATGCGCCGAAGTTGATCGCATTGAGTGCCGCTTCACTCGCGCCGGTGGCTGCACAACAATTGATGAGACACGATCGAACGGCGGGGATGATCTCGGGTGTGTTGCTGAATATCGCGGGTGCAGCTGCGGTTGCCGCCGCGACGAGCGATCGTGATTATCGCTTGCGGATTGAAGAGTATCGCGGCTTCAATTTAGATTGGTGGCTGCCATTAGCTTCAGCGGCTTTATCCATCCCAAACAAATCTCTGCGTATTGGAATTCCGGCAGTCTTAAGCAGTGTGTGGTTCGTATTGAATCAGCGCCGGATCGATCCGTTGGTATTGATCGATCCGGCGTACGCCGAAGGCCACACGCATCATCTCTCGACTTTCGCGCGAACGATCGGCGATGTGAAGATCGCCAGCGGGCCGCGCCCGGCGCGCAAATGGGCTGGCGCAGGCCCGATCGGATCAGCGTTGGCCCTGGCACTGGCCGATCGAGGCAGCCGGAATTTATCGGCACTGGCCGGCGCGATCGGATCGATCGGCTATATGTTAGGACTGACCGGCTTTCGCCGATCGGAACGATCGATCTTGATCACGGCGAAAGAGGCAGGCAAGAGCCTTGTAATTGGAACAATGATTGGCGCTTTGTTGTTGATTGTCGAACGAGTCATACAGGATGGATGAGATCGAGGTGGTTTCATCCCTCAGCCCTCAGCCTTCATCCTTCGTTCATGTTCCCGCAGGTCCTTTCATTTACGGCCCTGAAGAATGTTACGAGCGATTGGAATTTTGTCCGCCACTCAAGCCGGAGCAAACGATCGATCTGCCGGAATTCTGGATCGCGAAATATCCGGTCACTTATTTGGAATGGCGAAACTTTTTAGAATCGACAGGCTACACGTGGAGCGGGCAGTGGTATCGAGTAGTACGTGGTTGGCGCGGCACATTTCAGCGGGCGTTCGCGCCGACGATGAGTTACCCGATCGGGCAAGATGATTTTCCAATTGTCGATATGTCGCAGCGCGATGCGTATGCTTATTGCGACTGGTTGAGCCAGAAGATCGATCGGCACTGCACCTTGCCGACAGAGCTGCAATGGGAAAAAGCGGCCCGCGGGATCGATGGACGCTTTTATCCGTGGGGCAACGATCGGCCGAGGCCGGAAATTCACTGGCAGAAAAAATTTCCGGTCGGACTCGAAACGTATTTGTTTAGTTTGATCGTTAAGCCGCGCCATGAATGGGCGCGCGCAGGTTGGTATTGGCGCAACGGTTATCCGTGGCCGATCGGCTCGGATCCCAAAAATATTTCGCCATATGGCTGCATCGATATGAGTGGTAACATTTGGGAATGGACGAGCAGCTTATATAATCCTGATCTGCCGCAGTTTCACGTGGTCAAAGGCGGCTCGTGGGGCTACAGCATTCATCACACGAAGCTGACTGTTCGATCGGCGTGCAGTGTGACGACTCCAAGTATTGAGTATCACGCGCAGGGCACCAGCTTTAGAGTGATCATTGAGGATCGATGACGGATCGCCTGAGCACGATCGAGAAATACGCGCAGCCGGAAGTGATAGAGTTCTGGCGGCGCTTTAGTCAGCAAGGCTTGCAGAAATGTGAATCGGAAATGTTGGCGCGTTATGCCCCGCCGCCTGCGCGCGTGATCGATCTGGGTTGCGGTGCAGGGCGGGTCGGCCTCGCGTTAAAAAATAGCGGCTACGCAGTAACCGGACTCGATCTGGTCTGGCCGATGATCCACACGGCGCGTGATTTGTATGCGGAGAACCATATTGCGCCGAATTTGCTGCAAGCGGACATTCGATCGACGCCGTGCGCTGACGATCAATATGATGTGGCTTTAATCTTTATTGCGGCGATTCAGCACATTCCTAGACGAGTTGCCCGGCGTTCCGTGTTGGCCGAAGTCGCGCGGATCACCCGATCGGGCGGTGTGTTGATTCTCGCGCTCGATAATCTGGCTCCAGCATTGACCTGCTATCTGTGGTGGACCTGGCGCAAAGCCCGATCGATCTCCAAGCGATCGAGCAACGGCCATTCGATCGATCATACATCGGCTAACGATATGCTTGAATCACGGCGCGTAAATCGAAGTGCGGTGAGTTGGCACGCACGCGGCCTCGCTCGAACGTTGCGCTGGCGAACGTGGACTGGTTTGATCGATCTGGCGCGTCATGCGCACTTGCTCCGCGGTGAAATCGGCGACACGCTGATCGATCAAGTGAGTCTGACACCGACGCGCGGAATGGTGTATTATCATGTGTATCGACACATGGAACTGATTGAAGATGCGGCGTCAGCGGGGTTGACGCTGTTGGGCTATCACGACGGGCGCGAGTTAAATGAAGAGCAGAAGTTTACGCCGCGTGTGCGACAATTAGATAAGCAGGTGCTGTATGCGTTTCGGCATTAGCGGTTGGTGTTTGGAAGTTTGAAGTTGGATGCGCGTTGATGGGCAGACGCATACTCTAATTTCCAATCTCTAATATCCAACGTCATTAGGGGGAGACAATGGCCAGCAATACAATTTTCCTCATCAACTTCCGAAATCACCGCGACATGTATCCGCCGTTCGGCATCATGTATGTGGCCGATGCGCTGGAACAAATCGGCTTCACCGTCAAAATTTTCCACGAGACAGAAGAATTTGTCGAACCGTTCGTGAAGCAAGTTGAAACCGAGCGCCCATTGTTTGTCGGCTTCAGCACGATCACCGGTCCACAGCTGCGCCCGACGATCGAGGCTTCCAAAAAAGTTCATGCGTTGGGCACGCCCGTTGTTTGGGGCGGTGTGCATGCGACGATCATGCCGCTCGATGTGTTGAACGAGGACTACGTCGATTTTGTCGTAGTCAACGAAGGTGAGGTGACTGCGCAAGAGTTGGCGCAGATGTTGAGTTGGCGGAAACCGCCACTGTGGTCATCCGTCGCCGGACTCGCCTATAAAGAAACCGATGGGACGCCGATGTTCCATCGAGAACGCGATTTCATCGAAGACCTCGATCGATTTACGCCGCGCTGGGAAAAAATTCCGGTCGAACGGTATCTCATCCCTAGCGGTGAATATACGCGCGCGATCCCCGTTTACATTTCACGCGGCTGTCCGTTTCGCTGTGGCTTTTGCTACAACGAAGTCGTGATGAAGCGCACCTGGCGGCAGCATTCCGACGAAGTGATTCTCAAACAAATTCAATGGCTGAAGGACAACTATCGCATCGACGCGATCGATTACGCCGACGATTATTTATTTGGCCGCATCAAGCCGATGCAGCGGCTCGTCGAAAAAGTCGGCATGCCGTGGAGCGGACAAGTGCGCGTGCAATTGCTCACCCCAGAATTTGTGAAGTGGCTGCGCGACACGGGTTGTCAATGGGTCAATATCGGCGCGGAGTCCGGATCGCAAACAGTGTTGGACAACATGCATAAAGATCAAAAAGCGTGGCAGATCGAATGGGGGATGCAGAACCTGACCGAGGGCGCGCCGAACATCGAAGCGAATCTATCGTTCATCGTCGGACTGCCGGGTGAGACGCCGCCCGATACGAAGATCACCCTGGACTTGATGGAGAGGTTGTGCGACATGAATGAGAAGGCGCGCAGTTCGGTGTGCATCTATATGCCGTATCCCGGCACACCGTTGTGGCCGCAAGCGTTGGAGTTAGGCTACGTGCCGCCGTCGACGCAGAAAGGCTGGTGCGATATGGATCTCAACCGCGGCAATACACCGTGGGTCAGCGATGCGGAGGCGCAGGTGATGAGCGACATCGACGATATCTTGTTCGTCGGTCGATCGAAAGGCCACTGGCTGCTCACGCCGTATTACAAACTGCTGCGCTGGCGCTGGCATCACCGCTACTTCAAGCATTACTGGGAAGGCGCACTCAAACGATCGATCTCTAATTCGCCGCTGCGCGGCTTATTGCATCGTGCGACGAAGAAACTGGTGGACTTCAATCCGATCACGCACAAGGGCCCGGCAGCCGATGCAACGGTGTAGTGCGTACTGCCGCGCTATGGAATATTTCTTGGTTAAGCTTAAGCCCGCCGCACACACACGGCCGGCAATCAAGGCGGGAAGAGCGATCAAGTAACCCGGTACCGACGGGCATCAGGATCAAATGCTGGCCGATAAGAGATGATAGAGGAGGGAGACATGAACATCTGGCATATCGTTTCACGCAAGACTGCGCTGCTGCCCATCGCAATCGTGGCGATGACCATGTTGTGGTTGATGAATGGCCCGGCAGTGGCCCAGCAGCTCGATCCGCAGAGGGTGAGTGACGATCGATCTACACCCACGCCGCAGCCGAAGATCACAACGGCCGACGGCTCGATCTCGAGCACACAGCCGGTGAACCCTGCGGCAGCTGATTTAACCGGGCCGGATGCGCCCGGCAGTCCGGCCGTCAGCTTCAGTTACTATAAGGTTATCGGCACGGCCTTTCAGCCACGGGAGAGTACCTCGACCTTTGCCTATAGCACTAACGGATGTATGTACCAGACTGGAGGTCCTACCTTCCGCTTCCAAGCCCCTTTGATTCTGCCGGAAGACTCGATCATCAAATACGTGCGGATCTACTACATGGATACCGCAGCTACAAATATGACCGTGTGGTTGACGCGTTATGAGCCGGGCCAGGCCAATCTGGATTTGGTCAGCGTCTCATCGACAGGCGCTGCCGGTTATGGCACTGTTTTGAGTCCACTCATTACGCAAACGGTTGATATGGCTACTTACGCCTACGTTCTCACCTGGGGCACGAGTGTGGCGACATCGGCGAACCAGATTTGCGGGATACGGGTGGCCTACTATGCTCCACCTTTTTCAGCGCTATTTCTGCCGATCGTTCGGAAGAGCAGTCCCTAGCATGGACTACTGATTCAGTAATGAGATCAGCAGTGCCGGAATAGTCTTGACTTGTGATCCCAAGCGTAAAAGATAAGCCGGGGCATTTTCAACTAAGTTCTTTAATACCTTGAGATGCTCCGCGATCATCTCTCGATCCCATTGTTCGATCGCGTGTGGCAGAAGGCGCC